>JAOPUQ010000263.1 GCA_025963425.1 Modestobacter sp.
CGCCCGAGGTGGGTGCCCGGGTCGTCACCGTCAGCCCCGACGTCAGCTCCAGCACCAACCTGGGTGGCTGGGTGAACAAGGTGGGCGTCTGGTCGGCCGAGGACCGCCGCGACTGGTTCTCCGACGACCCCGAGACGATCCTGCACTGGCGGGAGCGGCCCAGCGGCCAGCACGTCGAGCTGGGCATCGCCGAGACCAACCTGGTCGGGCTGATGGGCGAACTGGGTTCCACGTGGAACCGGTGGGCCCAGCCGCTGCTGCCGATCGGCGTCATGTACGACCCGTTCGTCGCCCGCGCGCTGGAGCCGTGGTCGTTCGGGGTCTACGCCGGCGGCCAGTCGATCCTGGTCGGGACGCCGTCCGGAGTGACCCTGGCGCCCGAGGGTGGGGCGCACCAGTCGATCACCACCCCGTCGATCGGGCTCGAGCAACCGGGGGTGGTGACGTACGAGCCGGCGTTCGCGCTGGACACCGAGTGGTGCCTGTTGGCCGCGATGGCGCGGCTGGGCCGCCCCGACGGCAGCTCGGCCTACCTGCGGCTGTCCACCCGGCCGGTCGACCAGTCCCTCGCCGCCGTCCCGACCGACACGGCGGCGCGGGAACGCCGTCGTCGGCAGGTCGTGGCCGGCGCCTACGCGCTGCGCCGGACCGGGCGCCCGGCGGTCACCGTGGTGGCGATGGGGGCGGTGGTGACCGAGGCGCTGGCCGCCGCCGACCGGCTGGCCGGGCTGGGCTTCGCGGCCGACGTCGTCTGCGTGACCAGCCCCGGGTTGCTGTTCCGGGCGCTGCAGTCCCGCCGCGGACTGGACGACGCCGACAGCGCCGTCCTGGACACGGTGTTCCCCGTCGACCGGGCCGCCCCGATGGTCACCGTGCTGGACGGCCACCCGCACACCCTGGCGTTCCTGACCGGCCTGCACCGGGTGCGCGGCGCCCACCTGGGCGTCATCCGGTTCGGCCAGAGCGGGGACCTGGACAGCGTCTACCGGCACCACGGCCTGGACGCCGACACCATCGTCGGCGCGGCGCTGGACCTCGTCGACTAGAAGCCTGCGCTGCGCGGATGACCACCGGCGCTGAGTGGATGGACGGAGTGGCCCGCCGGTCGTGCACTGGTCCCGTGGACGTCAGTGGCGACGCTTCGGCGAGCAGTGCGGTGGGCGGCGCGGCCGGCCGGTGGACCGTCGACGGGGTGGTGGTGCCCGGCGAACGCCGCGGCCGCCGGCTGGGCTGGCCCACGGCCAACGTCGACGTCGACGGTGGCGCGCTGCCCCCCGACGGGATCTACGCGGGTCTGGTCACGGTGACCGGCCTCGACGGCGGGCCCTTCCCGGCCGCGGTGTCGGTGGGCAGCAACCCGACCTTCGCCGGCACCTCCCGGACCGTGGAGGCGCACCTGCTGGACTTCGACGGGGACCTGTACGGCCGCCGGGTGGTGGTCACCGCGCTGCACCGGCTGCGGGACACCGCCGCGTTCGGCAGCGTGGTCGAGCTGCTGGCCGCGGTCGAGGACGACGTGGCCCGCACCCGGGCGCTGGTGCGGTGACGGTCCGGCCCGGGCGGCTCCCCGGGCCGGACCGGAGGCTCAGTGCCGCAGGCCGTACTTGCGCATCAGCGGCATGACCTCGTCACCGAACTCCACGAGCTCCTTGGCGTAGTCGTGGAAACCGAAGATCGCCCCGCCCATCCCGGCCTCGCTGAGCTCGGCGAACTGCTCGGCCACCTGCTCGGGGGTGCCGACCAGGTTCGGGCCGCCCCAGCCGGCGATGAAGCGCTCCTGGAACTTCTTGATCTGGCTGCCGAAGGACTGCGACTCGATGCCCAGCACGTCCATGATGATGTTGGCGCCGGGCCAGTCGCCGGCGTCGATGATCGCCTGCTGCGCGGCTTTTGCCTCCTTCTCCGTCTCCCGGCAGATGACCAGGCAGTAGGTCCAGACGTCGATGTCCCGCTCGTACTTGTCATTGGCGAGCTGCTTGATGCCCTTGACGTAGGCGGGTGTCTCCTCGATGGGCAGCGCGATCAGGTTGATGTCGACGTTCTTGGCCGAGAAGTCCTGCCCGGCGGGCGAGGCGCCGGCGTTCAGCAGCGCCGGCCGGGGGTCCTGCACCGGCTTGGGGTAGGCCTTGGCGCCGTGGGAGGTGAAGTACTTCCCGTCCACGTCGAAGGTGCCGTCGACGTTCCACAGCTTCGTGGCGAAGTCCAGCCACTCCTGACCGTAGGCATAGCGCTCGTCGTGCCCGAGCTGCTCGCGGCCGAAGAGCTCCATCTCGGGCGTGAACCAGCCCATGACCAGGTTCATCCCGAACCGCCCGCCGCTGATGTGGTCGATGGTGGCGGCCATCTTGGCCGCGACGATCGGGTGCACGGTCGGCACGTGGGTGGTGGTGAAGATCCCGATGTTCTCCGTCGCCTGGGCGAGCCCCGCGGCCCAGGTGTAGGTCTCGAAGCAGACCCCGTTGAAGTCGGTGTCGCCGCCGAACCCCGTCCAGCGGCCGACGGGAACCATCGCCTCCATGCCCAGCCGGTCGGCGGTCCGGGCGATCTCCAGCTGCTGCTCCCAGGTGACCCGGAAGTCGGTGGGCGCGTCGCTCATGATCACGCCACCGCTGCAGTTGCTGGAGAAGATGCCGAGCTTGAGCTTCTGGTCGTTGAACACCGGGTTGTCCGTCGTCGGCTTGTAGTGGCCGAGCAGTCCGTCGGCCTGGTGCATGGGGAACGTCATGGGTGACCTCCTCGTCGGGATGCGGCGGCTGCCGCCGTCGACTGGGATCGTGGGCGCCGTCACAGCGGGGCACGATCCGCTGGACGACCCCCGTCGTCCGCTGGGCGAACCGTTTGTCGGTGATCTGCGTTCAGCGGATGGTGGAGAGCGCTACGGGGATGGACGTGGAGGGGCCGACGACGTGCACTGCTCCCGTGGGTGACCCGGGACACGTGTCGACCCCGACATCGCGGCTGGTCCGGACGTCGGACCTGGCCGAAGCCCAGGCGCTGATCACCGACGTCTACATCCCGCACGACCTGCGCTCCCGGGACGGCCGGCCGCTGGACTTCACGCTCAACTTCCTGCAGTCGCACAAGCTCACCGTCGGCCACCTCAACTACGGCGCCGATGCGGAGCTCCTCGTTCCGGCGATGCTGGACTGCTACCACCTCAACCTGACCCTGGGCGGGGCCACCCAGGTCGGCCAGTCCGGTCGGCAGGCGGTCACCTCGGCCGGCCGGCGCGGCGTGATCTTCGACCCCCGTACACCCTTCACCGTCCGCTGGTCACCCGAGGCCGTCCAGTACGCGATCAAGCTGCCGCGGCGGCAGCTGGAGGACCACCTGGCCGGCCTGCTCGGCCGTCCCGTCGACGGCCCGATCACCTTCAGCCTCACCGTGGACCTCACCCGCCCGGCCGGTCGGAACCTGTTGTCCGCGGTCCACTTCCTGCGTGGTGAGCTGGCGCGCCCGGGGGGCCTGGCGACGTCGCCGCTGGCCCGCGACCAGCTCGAGGCGTTCGTGATGACCCAGGTGCTGCTGGCCGTGCCGCACGACCACTCCGAGCAGTTGACCAGGCCCACGGCGCCGGCCCAGCGGACCCGGGTCGGGCGGGTGGTCGAACTCATCGACGCCCATCCCGACCAGCCGCTGACCCTCACCGACATGACCCGGGTGGCCGGGGTGGGGGCGCGGGCGCTGCAGGCGGGGTTCCGGGACACCGTGGGGATGGCCCCGCTGGCCTACCTGCGCAAGGTCCGGCTGGACCGGGTGCGGGCGGAGCTGATGGCGACCGCCGGCGAGCGATCGGTCACCGACGTGGCGCTGCGCTGGGGCTTCGCCCACCTGGGCCGGTTCGCGGGGCAGTACCGGGCCCAGTTCGGCGAGTCGCCGTCGGAGACGGTGCGCACTGCGCTGCGCACCTCCCGGCCCCGGTGACGGCCCCGCTGCAGGGGCCCGCGCCGAGCTCGCGAGGCGTGGGGGGCAGCGGGGTCCTTCGTCAGACGAGGAAGCGGTAGGCCGTCGTCCCGGGTGCCAGGTGCTCGATCTTCAGCGGGCCGGCCTCGATCCGGGCCAGCAGGGGCGCCAGGCCGGCGACGCTGCCCAGCTCGATGCCGGTCAGCGCCGCCCCGGTCTCCCGGTTGTCGCGCTTGACGTACTCGAACAACACGATGTCGTCGTCCGGGCCGAGCACCTCGTCGAGGAACCGCCGCAGCGCACCGGGTTCCTGCGGGAACTCGACCAGGAAGTAGTGCTTGAGCCCGCGGTGCACCAGGGAGCGCGCGACGACCTCGGCGTACCTACTGACGTCGGTGTTGCCCCCGGACAGCAGGCAGACGACCGTCGGCCCGGGCTCGACGACGACGGCGCCGCCGGTGAGGGCCGCGCTGGCCAGTGCGCCGGCGGGCTCGGCGATGACCCCGTCGACCTGGTACAGGTCGAGCATCTCGGTGCAGACCTGGCCCTCGGGCACGGTCACCAGCTCGGCGCCCGAGTCCCGCACCAGCGGGAAGGTGATGTCGCCGGCCCGGCGGAGAGCGGCGCCGTCGACGAAGGTGTCGATCTCGGCCAGCTCGACCGGGTGCCCGGCGGCCAGCGCCGCGGCCATGTTGGCCGCCCCGGCCGGCTCCACCCCGACCAGCCGGGCGCCGGGCGCGTGCTCGCGCAGCCACGTCGCGCAGCCGGCCAGCAATCCGCCGCCGCCGACCGGCAGGACGACGACGTCCGGGGCGGTACCCAGCTGCTCGAGCAGTTCGACGGCCACGGTGGCCTGTCCGGCGACGGTGGACAGCGCGTCGAACGCCGGCACC
>JAOPUQ010000439.1 GCA_025963425.1 Modestobacter sp.
GCACGGCGCGCGGGCCGGCGCGGTGCACCGGCGGATGCTGCGCCAGCGGCTGGGTGGACACCTCCGTGCGTCGGGGACGGCGTCCCAGCTGAGCCGGTGGCCGGTGGTGATGGACGCCGCCGTCCGGGCTGCCGCGGCCGACCAGCGGGTCTTCGACGACGTCGTCGCGCTCGGGCTGGCCGACGGCCGGCTGACCGCACGCACGCTGACCGGCGCCGCGCGCCGGCTGCGCTGAGCCGGTCAGATGGTGGCGACCACGACCTGGTCGCGTCCGCCGCGCTTGGCTGCGTAGAGCGCGGCGTCCGCCGCGGCGTACAGCTGCTCGAGGCCGGTGGCGTGCGAGGGGGCGTGGGCGACGCCGAGGCTGACCGACAGGGCCAGCAGAGTGCCGTCGGGCAGCTGCAGCGGCGTCCCGCGGACGGCCTGCCAGACCTCTCCGGCCCGGCGGACGGCGACGTCGGCCGGGCACTCCGGCAGCAGGACGGCGAGCTCGTCGCCGCCCATCCGGCTCAGCACCGCATCGCCGGTGCGCACGACCGAGCGCAGCACCGCGGCGACGTGTACCAGGGCGTCGTCGCCGACCGGGTGGCCGTGCTGGTCGTTGATGGACTTGAACGAGTCGACGTCGACGAGCACCAGGGCGGCACCCTGGACGCCGGTCGGCCGGTTGAGCGCGCGTTCCAGGGCGTCGTCGAGGACCCGGCGGTTCACCAGGCCGGTCAGGGAGTCGACGGTGGCCTGGTGCTGGAGCAGGGCGACGAGGCGCTCCTGCTCGTCGGCGGCCCGGACCAGCATCACGCCGATCACCACCAGCACGGTGCCGAAGAAGACGAAGTCGGTGAGTGCCGCGGCGAAGGGCTGCAGGAGCAGCAGGACGACGGCATCGGTCACGACCGCGAGGGCGATCACCACGGCGACGGCGCCCCGGCGCAGGTGGGCGGCGGCCCACAGCACCGGAAAGGCCAGGAACGCCTGGGCGGCGACGGACGGGTCCTGGGTGACCACGTTCATGACGTCGACCAGGACGACGCCCCCGACTGCGAGGGCCAGCAGGGCACCGCTGCGGTCGAGGCGGTCGGCCGCGACGAAGGCGAAGACCGCGGCCAGCCCGGCCAGCAGGACGACGCTGAGCCAGGTCGCCGTCCGGGTGGTGACGCTGGCGGAGTTGGGGCCGAAGGTGGTGAAGGAGGCGAGGACGACGGTGCAGACCAGGATGATCGGGACGGCCGTGCGGGCGGCCGCCGGGGGATGGCGTGCCCTCATCGCCGCCGGGATCCTCACTCTTCTGGGTTCGGCATCCCGGCCATCGTGCTGTGCGCAACCGAGCACGGGGCGACCCCAAGGGGTGAGGAGGAGCGGAGGGCATGGCGTTCGAACCCACGACGGGTGTTACCACATAGCGGTTCTCAAGACCGAGTGACGACACGTCTCTCGGGTCACCACCGTTCCGCTCGCTTCACAACGCCCTGTTCAAGATGACAGTGCGGTGTACGTCGGAGTACCTCGATGCACCTCGCTCGTTCTGGCGCCGGCCGGGCAGTAGGCAAGACCGACACACACTGGCGGCCAGCCCCGGTTGTGGAGTCAGGTCCGGCGCCAGACTGGCGCCGCTCTCTCCGGCTCCGGGGTTGGAGCGGACTGGGCGCTCAGACTGGACAGCAGGCAGGTGTGGTCCGGCCGGTCCGCCCCGGGCGGGCGAACGCGGCGGCGAGGCGGCCGGTGACCGCGGGCGAGCCAGTCGCGGACGCTGGCCCGGCCATCAGGTCGGCGCAGCAGGCGGCGAGCGCCTCGCGGCGGAGGGGCCATTGGGCCGCGACGGTCTGCTCGATCAGGGAGGGATTCGTGGCGGTGCCCCTCAGCAACAGGCGGCGGCCTTGGTCGTCATCCTCATCTCGGCGGTGACGTCAGCGGGCACGTCGATCGACATCGCGTCGGTGGCGTTGGTGGTGCAGCAGGTGCCGTCGCCGGCGACCTCGGACAGTTCGAGGGCGGTCTTGCCCGCCAGGTCCGGAGGTCGGCTCCGCGTAGCACCCGTGTCTGCCGCCGGGCGGGCCACACGCCACGCCGGTACGCCTTATCGATGCCGACCGCGCGAAGCAGCGGCCGGGCCTCCGGCTGGAGGAACTCGACCGCCGCTGGATCGGGGCGGGGTAGCACCACAGCCTCATGCGCCCCGGGCGGGGCGTCATGCAGCGAGCGGGTCATGGCTTCGATGCAAGCCCAGTAGAAGACAGCGCCGCCAGCCGCTGGCGGTACTCCTCCTGGTCGATCTCACCGCGGGCGAACCGGTGCGCGAGCACCTCCTCCGGTGTCGGCCCCGACGCATGGTCAGGCCCCCCGGAGGGACGGTTCAGCGCCCGGACCAGCACGACGCCGCCCAGGATGAGCAGCCCCCAGAAGAGCACCATGCTGAGGGCCATCGCGCCCCAGCCCCAGCCGCTCACGCTGCCAACGGGCCACCACATCATCGGACGTCACATCCTCGGTCGAACCAGGCGGACGGCCGTCGATCGGCCTCCCCTGACCAAGGTCACGCGGGAGCGTGGCGAGCGCACCGGCCGAAGGTCCCTGTCGGCGGTGCCTTTCCGCTCGGGGCGCATCGGCGAAGGAACACGGGGAGCGCGGCCGGGACCGCCTGTTCCGACGCATTCAGGCGCCGGAACAGGCGGCCTGCCGGTTCAGACCTGGGTGAGCAGGGTCTGCATCCGGGCGATCTCAGCGGTCTGGTCCTTGACGATCTTGGCCGCGATCGCCTTGGCCTCAGCACTGGATCCTTGGGCCTGCTCGGTGTTCGCCATCTCAACGGCACCCTGATGGTGGCTGATCATCATCGTGAGGAAGCGCCGGTCGAAGTCACCACCGGACATGCCCATGAGCGAGTTCATGTCGTCGTCGCTCATCATCCCGGGCATCGATCCCATGTCGTGGCCCATCCCAGACGCTGCGGCGGTGGACTCTCCCCAGGCGGTGAGCCAGCCGGTCATGGTCTCGATCTCGGGAGCCTGGGCCGCCTTGATCGTCGCGGCGAAGTCCTTGACCTGCTGGTTGCTGGCGCGGGTGGCGGCCAGGTCCGCCATGGCGATGGCCTGCTGGTGGCGCGGGATCATCGACTGCGCGAAGGTCACGTCAGCGTCGCTGTGCTGACTGGACACGCTGGACGAGGCCCCTGTGCTCGCGGACGAGCCGCTCGACTCGGCGGTCTGACTGCCGCTCTGGCCACAGGCGGCCAGAACGACCGCGGTAGCGAAACCGGCGATGGCCAGGGTGATGCGATTGGTGTGCATAACAGAACTCCTCATGCTGAAGGGAGCTTCGAAAGACGTCTGCCGCACCCACGCCCACGTCGGGCAGGGTGCGGCGGTCGTGTCGGCCTGCGTCCGGGAGCACGCAGCGCGCGTAGATGTTCGGGGGTCTGGGTGGCGCCAGCATCCGGTAGGTCGACCAGGCGGGACGCACGGTGTTCACGGGCTCCACGAGCGTTCGTCTGGCTGAGCGCGCACGCATGAGTACGAGCAGAGCGAGCCCGGCACCGGTCAGCACGGCCAGGCAGCACTGGCCCATGCCGCCTCGTCCGCTCTGTCCCCCGCCGAGGATTTCCGACCGCAGATGTGAGGCCGAGACGGCTGGCTCGGCAGTGACCACGTGCACCGCCGCCTCACTGCTGGCGGCAACCTGGGCCTGGAGATGTCCCGCGGGCATCGACATGTCGTGCCCGGACGCCATGCCGTGCATGGCGACAAGACCAGCGAGCAGTCCCAGCAAGACCAGAAGGCGGCCTACCCACCGACCACACCGCGTGAGCCGTGTTCGGCCGTCGTATACCGCGCTGCGCCGCATACGGTCGAGGCCGGAGGCAGGCATCCCGCCTCGGCGCACCAGCGGGCCGGGCGGGCGCGGGGTGCGCAACCACCCCAGGCAGGGCACCCCTCCCGCGGTCATACCGCCATTGTGGCCCGGGATCCGGATTACCCGGCGACGCCCCGGGTCCGGCCGAAGCGCGACCCCTTCACGATGAAGCCGGGAGGCGGGTCAAGAACCTCGACACTGCCGGTCGCCGTGGTCAACGGCAGGTACGCATGCGCGATAGTTGTACCCCACGATTCGGGGCCGCTCGACCGCCCGGGAGTCACACGCCGGAGGGTCTCCACTCCGAGCGGCGCAACAGCCGCAGCCCGTTGAGCGCAACCAGGATCGTCGATCCCTCGTGCCCGGCCACACCGAGGGGCAGCGGCAGACGGCCGACCAAGTCCCATGTCCCACGGGGTCATCTTGATCATGTATCGCCCGCGCCGAGAACAGTCCGCCCCGACTCCTCCGCACTGTCACTGAGCGTAATCAAGCCAGGTGGTAGTACACGTGCTTCCGGCGGCGTATCCCTGGGGACGGCTGCAGGTTGGCCGCACATGGGCCGAAGCCGGGCAGATTGGCCGAGGCAACCATGCAAACGCCCAGGAAGATGCGGAGGGCGTGGGATTCGAACCCACGATGGGTGTTACCCCATAGCGGTTTTCAAGACCGCCGCACTAGGCCACTATGCGAGCCCTCCTAGCCGCACAGATGCTCTCGCCTGCATCGATGCCGCTGTGGCGTCCAACTGATGTTGCCCCTCGTGCCACTACTGCGTGCACGAGAGTCCTGTACGCCGTGGCCATGCTACGGAGGTGCTCGTCACCCGGTCATGCACGAGGCGACGTTGCACCATCTCCGGCTCTTTGCCGTGAGCCGAGCCGCGGCCATGATCTACGACGTGGGCGTCCGGAGAGTAGTGCCAGACCTGGCCAGCACGTCGCTGGAGGCAGCGCAGGGCTTCTACAGCGATGTGCTCGGACTTCAGCCGGTCATGGATCACGGCTGGATCGTCACGCTTGCCGACCCCGAGCGGCCGGCGTCGCAGGTCAGCCTGATGACGCACGACGAAACGGCGCCCGTGATCCCCGACGTCTCCATTCAGGTGGACGACGTGGATGCCTGCCATGCAGCGGCCGTCAGGATCGGCGCAGAGATCGTCCACCCCGTGACCGACGAGCCGTGGGGAGTTCGTCGCTTCTTCGTTCGCGATCCCGATGGACACGTGATCAACGTCCTCAGCCATCTGTGATCTCCGACAGGGGTACCGGTTCCGGCGGGCTTGCTGCCAGATGTCTCGACCGCCGCCATCGGCCACTGGGCGAGTCCTGAACACCGTCCGCAGCGCCCCAGAGCAGTACGCCGACGATCGCCGGCAGCCAGGCGTTCGAGACGCCCGGGCCGGCACGCTGACGACCCGGGACGGCGACCACGCGACCTCCGGCGTCGACTCGAGTGCGCAGCCGCGGCATGGTCCACGGCCGAGGAGGGCGGGGCGCCCCCCGCGTGCCCGGACATGGCCCGGTTCCACGTCCATCCCCACCGATCACGGGGCAAGAAGTACTACATTTGGTCGTAGTAATGTCCGATCGGCACGGAGCGCCTTCACATGGAGACCCTGCGCCACCTCGACGACCGACTGCTGACCGACGTCAATGACTTCGCCCGGCCCGCCGGCCGGCTGCACCCCGCGATCCTGGGCTACGCCACCGACGGGATCGTTGTCGCACGCCGACTCGGCCTCATCGCGGCCACAGCGGCCCTCGTGATGGCCTTCGTGATGGCCTTCGCCCGCGTCTACGTCACCGCGCACGACCCCCGGGACGCCGTCGCCGGGCCCACCGTCGGGGCAGGTGTCGCCCTCGCCGGCTGGTGGCTGATCGCCGGACCGCTGACCATGGTCACCGAGCGACTGCGCCGCCAACCGGGCCGGCGAAGGGCCTCTCCTCAGCCGACCCCGCACCTCCCCGCATCCTCCGGCAGGTCGTCGGATGGCCCAGGGCGGTGAGCGCCCTGATCGAGCGGCTCCTCGCCGTTCCGGGATGGATCGTGCTGCTGGTCACCGGCTCGATCGTCTTCGCCGAGGACGCACTCTTCGTCGGCTTCGTGCTCCCCGGAGAGACCGTTGCCCTCCTCGCCGGCGTGGCCGCCAAGCTCGGACACGTCTCCCTCACCGGCGTCCTCGTCACGGTGATCGCAGCAGCGATCGTCGGTGACAGCGTCGGCTACCAGATCGGGCGCCACGTCGGCCCCCGCGTGCTCGATCGCCGCTTCCTCGACAAGCGCCGCAAGCGCCTGGACGACGCGCAGGCCTTCCTGTCCCGCCGCGGCGGGAGCGCCGTGTTCCTCGGTCGCTGGGTTGCCTTCTTCCGTGCTGTCATGCCCGCCCTGGCCGGCACCGCGCGCATGCCGTATCCCACGTTCCTGCTCTTCAACGCCGCCGGTGGTGCGGCGTGGGGCGCAGTTGTCGTGCTCGCCGGCTACGCCGCCGGGGCCTCCTACGCGCAGGTGGAGAAGAGCCTGGGTCGGGTCTCCGCACTGATCGCGCTCGCCATCGTCGTCATCGCACTGCTCGTCCGGCGCGTCCGCAAGCACCGCGCGGAACGCACTGCCACCCGCGCCCCAGACGTGACCCACCCGGACCGTCGCCCCGTCACGGGCCGACGGACGTCGCCGGAGGCCCCATGAGCACCACACTCGAGCCGCCACGCCGGCCGTATCGACGGCCCCGCGTGCAGCGTGTGCTCATCCTCAGCGGCAGCGTGGGCGCGGGGCACGACGGCGCGGCTCATGAGCTGGCCAGCCGGCTGCGGTCCACGGGGGTGGCCGCCGACGTCCGTGACTTCCTGGACGCACTGGCGCCCTGGTGCGCCCGCCTCCTGCGCGACGGCTACACCAGAAGCGTCGGACACGCGCCGGCGGCCTTCGAGTTCCTCTTCCGGCACCTCGAGCATCAGGGTCTCCTCTGGCGCGCCGAGGAGGCGATCTGCGCCGCCGGCGATCGGACGGTGCAGAGCTGGCTCGCCGAGACAGGGCCCGACGTCGTTGTCTCCACCTATCCGCTGGCCAGCCAGTGCCTCGGAGACATGCGGGCCGATGGACGCTTGCGCGTTCCACTGTTCACCTATCTCACCGATCCCGCGGTGCACCGCAGCTGGGTACACCCTGCGGCGGACGGGCACCTGACGGTCACCGAGGCCACCGCGCGACAGGGTGCCGCCGACTACGGGGTGCCGATGGCCGCGGCCGGCCCCCTGGTCCCCGCGCGGTTCGCCGCTCCGGCGGTCCCGGCACGCTTGGCGCAGCTGCGCGCCGCCCTGGGACTGCCGCTGGGCCTGCCCGTGGCGCTGGTGGTAGCCGGTTCGCTCGGTGTCGGCGACCTGTTGCCCACCGTCCGGGCCGTCGCCGCGGCCGGGCTCGTGCCGGTGGCGCTGTGCGGCCGCAACGAGGCGCTACGCCGGCGGGTGAGCGCCGAACCCGGTGCGCTCGGCCTGGGCTGGCGGGACGACATGGCGCAGCTCATGCAGATGTCCGACGTACTCGTGCACAACGCCGGCGGGCTGTCCTTCACCGAGGCACTCGTGACGGGGCTGCCCGCAGTCACCTACCGGCCGATTCCCGGCCACGGACGGGCCAATGCCGCCATGCTGGACCGCTCTGGCCTGGCGCCGTGGGCCCACTCACCGGCGCAGCTGGCCGATGCCGTGCACCAGCAGCTGGCTCGCGGTCGCATCCCGTGCCGGCTGCCCGACCCCACGGACACGGTGCTCGCCGCGCTCGTCCACCAGGCGCCGACCGCATGAACGGCCGGAACGTGGGCCTCACCGCGGCACTGGCCGCGGCCCTGACGTGCCACGCCGCTCCTGCGCTGGTCGCTCGCGGGCCACTGCGCCGGGCAATGCCCCGGTTGGCCGGGCAAGGCCTGCCGGGTGGCCTGGCGTTGACCTTCGACGACGGTCCGGATCCAGCCGGCACACCAGCGGTCCTCCGCACTCTCGCCGAACTGGACTGGACGGCGACCTTCTTCCTTCTCGGCGACCAGACCCGCCGACACCCCGAGGTCGCACGGCAGATCGTCGCTGCGGGGCACGAGGTCGGCGTGCACGGCGACGTGCACCGCAACCACCTCTTCAGGTCGGCGCCGTGGGTGCGGCAGGACCTGACCCGTGCCTGCACCACGATCCGCACGGCCACCGGGACGCAGCCCCGGTGGTTCCGCCCGCCCTACGGCGTGCTCAGCGCCGGCTCGATGCGCGCAGCACGGGCCCTCGGGTTGACCCCGGTGCTCTGGACCGCCTGGGGGAGGGACTGGGAGCCTTCCACCGCCCAGCGGGTGCTCGACCAGCTGGTCCCGGACCTGCGCGAGGGCGCAACGGTGCTGTTGCACGACTCGGATTGCACCGGTGCGCCGGGGTCCTGGCGGGCCACCGTGGGTGCGCTGTCCCTGTTGGCCGCCGAACTCGACCGGTGCGGTCTCGCCGTCCGCCCGCTGCGAGAACACCTCGCCCCCGCCTGATGACCGCCGTCGGGCTCGCGCTGGCCTCGGCGCTGGCCTTTGCTTCCTCGACGGTCATCCAGCACCGAGCAGCAACCTCCGCACCGTCCACGTCCGGCCGCGGTGCCGCGCTTCGCCTTGCTGGGCAGTTGGTGCGGGACAGCGGCTGGCTGGCCGGCCAGGCCGCCGCCGCGGCCGGGTTGCTCCTGCACGGACTCGCGCTCCGCTCGGGCCAGGTCGTCGTCGTACAGCCGGTGCTCTCGAGCGGTCTGGTTTTCTCCCTGGCCCTCGGAGCGTGGATCGACCGTCGGCATCCGGACCGTCCGCTGCCCGACGGGGGTCAGTGGGCCGCCGCCGGCCTGGTCGTCACCGGTCTCACCGTCTTCCTGCTGGCGGCTGATCCGAGGGGCGGCACCGCAACGGGGCGCCCAGGGGTGTTGCTTTCCAGCGTCGTCACGGTCCTGGCCCTGGCCGGGCTGGCGGCCCTGTGGTCCCGGCGAGCTACCGCGCCGCACCTTTCCCTCGTTCTGGGAGGGATAGCCGGGTTCGGGTTCGGGATCACCGGCCTGCTGCTCAAGGACGTCGTGGGCCTGCCGGCGACAAGGTGGCTGCTCAGTTGGCCGCTCTACGCGCTCCTGGTGGTGGGTGCGGTATCGGTCGTCTCCGCGCAGTGGGCCTACCGCGCCGGCACCCTCATCGCGTCCTTGCCTGCAATGACCGTCCTCGAGCCGTTGGTGGCCATCGGCCTGGCGTCGCCGGCGTTCGCCGAGCGGCTGGCGCCCGGCGCGCTCGCGCACCTGGGACAGGCCCTCGGCGTCGTGATGCTCACCGGCGGCGTGTTCCTGCTGGCGCGCCGCACCGCCCGGCGGTCGACCGCACCGAAGCCTGCCCCCGGCCGTCGGCGGGTTCGACCGTCACGCCGGTGAGCCTGCACGCCTCGCTCCGCCGTCCTCCGGTGTCACCCACCCCGAACGGGCTCCGGCCCCGACCCGCGGATGCGGATCGGGGCCGGAGCCGTGCTGCTGGTGCGGGTGTCAGCTGGCGCGGCGCCGGGAGGCGACGAGCAGACCGGCACCGGCGACGAGGGTCAGCAGACCCCCACCGACGAACGGCAGGGCGGAGAAGCCGGTGTAGGCCAGACCGCCGGCCGCGGTGACGACCGCGGTGCCGCCGGAGACGGTCACCTCGACCACCAGGTAGCGCGGGTTGCCACTGGGGTCGACGCCGGCGGCGACCAGGTGGTGGGTGCCGTTGGCGAGGCTCGCGGGCAGGGTCACCGTGGCGGTGAAGTTGCCGGCCTCGTCCGCGACCGCGGTGCCGACCTTGGTGGGCGTGGAGTAGACGTAGAGGTCGACCGTCGAGTTGGGCAGGTAGCCGGTGCCCGAGAGGGTGATCTGCTCACCGGCGGTGAGGGCACCGTCGGTGTCGCTGCTGGTCATCGTGCCGCTGGACGCGGGCACGGTGGCCGGGGCGGCCTGGGCCGGGACGACGCCGGTGTCGGCGAAGGCAGCCTCGCCCTGGTAGCCGTTGTCCGCGGAGACGCCGACGCTGTAGGCCAGGCCGGCCGGGACGCCGACGAGGCAGCTGCGCGCCGCCGCGTCCATGTCCGGGCAGAAGACCATGTCGGCGGAGCTCTGGGCACCGGTCGGGATCGCCCAGGCGGTGTAGCCCTCGACCTCAGCCGCGTCGGGGCCGACCGGGGGCGCCCAGGTGATGGTGATGGAGGAGGTGCCCACGGTGGCGTGCAGGTCGGTCGGCGCGGAGAGCACGTGCACCGGGGTGGCGGTGACGGCCTCGCTGGTCTTGCCGGGGCCGGCGGCGCTGGTGGCGCGGATCACGATGCTGACCTCGGCGCCGTTCTCCAGGTCGCTGACGGTGCCGTAGAGGGCCTCGTCGTTGCCGGTGCCCGGGGCGGTGGTCAGGGTGTCCCAGCTGTCGCCGTCGTCGAGGCTGTACTCGTAGCCGTCGGGCGCCTGGTAGGCGAACCCGTCCTCGTTCCTGCGGGGGTTGCCCTGGTCATCCGCGGTGTAGGGCGCGAAGAAGCGCACGGTGACCTGACCGTCGCCGGCCTCGGTCTCGTTCTGCTGGACGTCCGGGGCCTCCGGCACGGCGCAGGCCACGCCGGTGCCGGTGATCAGACCGGCTCCGGTCTTGTTGGAGCCGCCGGTCTCGTCGGTCGCGCCGGCGAACCAGGTGTCGCCCAGGGTGTTCAGGCCGTCGACGCCGGTGTCGCCGGACCCGAAGCCCGCGGTCGCCCCGCCGCCGTCGCCGCCGGCCGCACCCAGCCAGCCGGTGCCGCCGTGCAGCTTCGCCAGGGAGCCGGCGCCGCCGCCGCCGCCGTACGTCGAGTTGGCGGTGTCAGTGTCGGCGTCGGGGTCGTACTCGGACCCGGCGGTGCCGTCGGCCGCGCCGGCCTGCGGGCCGGCACCAGCGGCGCCACCGGTCGTCGGCGTCGCGTTACCGCCGGCGCCACCGGGGTAGAGGTCGAAGGACTGCCCGGCGGTGACCGCGGTGACCACGTGCAGCTCATCGGCCTGGTCGCCCGGCTGGCCACCCTCGATGAGGTCGCTGCCGGCGCCACCCTGGCCACCGATGACGCGCCAGTCGATGCCGCAGATGCCGTTCGGGACGACGCCCGACGTCACAGCGCCGCCGGCCGTGGTGAACGTGAAAGAGGGGGCGGAGTCGGCCGCGGAGGCGACGCCGGTGACGCTGAGCACTGCAGTGGACAAGCCGATCGTCGTGGCGGCCAGCAGGCCGGCAGCGCGACGGGACGGAGACGTGAGACGCACGTCGGACCCCCATGAATAGTGGTGCCCGGATCGCCGGGCTACGTGAGTCCGGGAAGCGGACGCAGGAGCACTGGATCACTCGGCCAGTGCCCGGCGACGCGCCGCCGGGCCGATGGTGCGGCGCGTTATCGAATCGTTATGTGGGCACATTTGCGCAGGTCGTGGGCAGGATCAGCCGAACAATCGGACCGATTCCGAGCCGGAAAACCCGCGAATCCCGGCAACTACTGCCCGGAGGGCACGCTCCGGCCCCAGGTTCTGCAGGCGGGCATGATTGGGCGCGCACCGGTGTTCCCCAGATGACGGTCCGCGGCCAGCGCCGCGTCGACCTCCCCCCGCCAGCACCTCGACCCAAGGACACTCCCTGCCTGTGACCGTCCCCCCACCGTCCCCGAACCGCCGCCGCGAGCGCAGCACCGCCCGCGAGTCCGCGGCTCGCGACGCCGACCGCGCCGACGCGCGCGACGAGAAGCGCGCCCAGCAGATCTGGGTCGACGGCGCCGCCCCCTCCCTGCCGGTGCGGGCCTCCCGCCCCGAGGAGGTCGTGTTCCACCTCGGCCCCACGAACTCCGGCAAGACCTACGACTCGCTGCTCGCCCTGGCCCGCACCGGGTCCGGCGTCTATGCCGCCCCGCTGCGGCAGCTGGCGCACGAGGCCTACGCCCGGCTGTCCGAGCAGCTCCCGCCCGGCACCGTCGGCCTGTCCACGGGCGAGGAGGAGATCGACCCGATGGCGCCCATCGTGTGCTGCACGGTGGAGAAGGCGCCCATGCGCGGCGAGCTGCTGGTCCTGGACGAGTCGCACTGGGTCGCCGACCCCGACCGCGGCCACCACTGGGCCCGCCTCCTGCTCACCGGCGACTACCGCGAGATGCACCTGATCTCCGCCGCCGAGGCCTACCTGCTGCTCAAGCCGCTGGTCGCCGACGCCAAGCACGTCACCGTCGTCAACCACAAGCGACTGTCCCGCCTCGACGTGCTGCGCGCCCCGGTACGCCCGAACGCGGTACGGCCGCAGACGCTCGTCGTCGCCTTCTCCCGCAAGGCCGTCTACGCCGTGGCCGCGGAGCTGGACCAGCACCGGCCCGGCAAGGTCGGCGTCCTCTACGGCGCGCTGCCGCCGGCCACCCGGCGCGAGGTCATCGAGCGCTTCACCAGCGGCGAGCTCGAGGTGCTGGTGACCACCGACGTCATCGGGCACGGCATCAACGTCCCGGCGACCACCGTGTTGTTCGCCGAGACGACGAAGTTCGACGGGACCGAGCTGCGACCGCTGCGCACCTGGGAGACCGCCCAGATCGCCGGCCGGGCCGGCCGCTACGGGCTCACCGGTCACGGCCAGGTCGGCATCCTCATCGGCGTCACCGGGCTCAAGCCGTCGTCCGGCCTGCTCATGGCCGGCGCCGAGGTCGCCCGCGGTGACGCGGTCAGCGACCTGCCCAAGCGCGCGCCGCGACTGCGGCCGGAGCTCGCCGACCTCGGCGCCTACGAGGCGGTCGACCTGCCCGAGGCGCTCACCCGGTGGATGGCCTGGGCCCGGGCCGCCACCCGGAACGAGGCGATGACCGCCGACGACGTGACCACGCTGGTGATGCGCGTGCAGGCCCTGCTCCCGCTGCTGCGCGGCCCGCTCGGCGCCGCCGGTGACCTCGACACGGTCTGGCGCCTGGTCAACCTGGCCATCGACTACAACCCGCCGCGGCGCACCCGCTGGCTGGTGCTGGCCCGGGCCGCCCTGGAGCACGCCGTCGGCCTGCCCGTGCCGCCGGAGACGGTGCTGCCCGACGTCCCCGTCGACGGCACCGTCGAGGAGTTCGAGCAGGCCGCCGCCGCCGCCCGCGACGCGCAGACCCTGCTCCGGCAGTTCCCGGGGGTCGGCGGGCTGAGCAGCGACGACGCCGCCTGGGTCGAGGAGGAGTGCGCCGAGAGCATCACCGAGCTGCTCCCCGGCGCCATCGCGCTGCAGCGCTCGGGCACCTGCACCGACTGCGGGACGGCGATCGCCCCGTGGTTCACCACCTGCAAGCCGTGCAGCTTCCGCGGTGCCGACCGGGGCGGCGACCGTCGTCCCGCCGGTCGCGGGCGCCCGTCGGAGGGCCACGCCCGCGAGGGGCGCCCGGCCGAGGCACAGGGCGGCCGCCGCTCCGGCGGCCGTTCGCCCCGGCGCGGCGACGCTCCCGCGGGCGGGCGCAGCAGCGGTCCGGCCAGGGGTGCGCGCCGGGGCTGACCCGCCGAGCGCACCGGTCGGGCGCTGGGGGAACGTGGAGGACCGTGCGACAAGATGTCGCGGTGAGCCACCCCCCGGCGCCGCCGTCCCATGCAGGTCAGGCCGACGCACCGACGCCTCGCCGGCGGCACCTGGTGGTGCTCGCGCCCGCCGCGGCTCTGGTCCTGGCCGCGCTGTGCCTGCGGGGTCCCTTCGCGGCCGTCGGCCCGGTGGTGGCGGGTCTGCAGCAGGAGCTGTCCCTGTCCACCGCCGCTCTCGGGGCCCTCACCGCGGCGCCACTGGTCTGCTTCGGCCTGGTCTCACCGCTCGCCCCGGTTCTCGCCGCCCGGCTGGGCGTCCACCGGGCGGTGCTGGCCGGCACCGCCGTCCTCACCCTCGGCGTGGCGGTGCGCATGGGTGGAGCGGTGGGGATGTTCGCCGGGACGGTCCTGCTCACCGGTGGGATCGCCGTGGTGAACGTGCTGCTGCCGGCGCTGGCCCGGGCCGAGTACGGCGACCGCAGCGCCACCGTGGTGGGGGTGATCACGTGCTCGATGGCCGTGTCGGCGACCCTGGGCGCGGGGCTGGCCCAGCCGCTGGCCGACGCCGTCGGCAGTGCCCGCACCGGACTCGCGCTCTGGCTGGTCCCCACGCTGGCGGCGGTGCTCGCCCTCGCCCTGCTGGCCCGCTCCCGAGCTCGGACCGCACCGGTGGCGCGGCCCACCGGCCGGGGGATCCTGCGCAACCGGGTGGCCCTGCAGGTGACGTTGTTCTTCGGGCTCCAGTCCCTCGGCTTCTACGCGATGATGGCCTGGCTGCCCGCCGTCCTCCAGCAGGAGGCCGGCGTCTCGGCCGTGGCGGCCGGGGGCCTGCTGGCGCTGGGGACGGCGCTGGGCGCACCCGCCGCCCTCATCGTGCCCCCGCTGGCCGCGCGGCGGCCCGGCCAGGGCGGCTGGGTCCTCGCGGCCGGACTGCTGATGATCGTCTCCCTGGCCGGGCTGCTGCTCGCCCCCGGCAGCGCCCCGGTGCTGTGGACGGTCCTCTACGGCCTGGGCACCGGATTGGCGTTCCCGCTGGCCATGACCCTGGTGCTGATGCGCACCCGGGACGTCGCGCAGACCGGGCGGCTGTCGGCGGCCGCCCAGAGCACGGGCTACCTGCTGGCGGCCACCGGGCCACTGGGCGTGGGGCTGCTGCACGAGGCAACCGGTGACTGGGGGCTGGGGCTGGCCGTGCTGCTGGCCCTCGTGATCGCCCAGACCGCAGCCGGGCTCGGCGCCGCGCGGCCCCGGCTGGTCACCGAGCGCACCGTCGGTGACCAGCCGGCCGTGGCCGCGCCGCCGGCCGCGCGCTGACCGCTCCTGCCGGGCCCGGACTGCTCAGCCGGGGCGGACGGTGCCGACCAGGTGCTCGGTCGATGCCTTCGCATTGCGGACGGCGACGTCCCAGCCGTCCGGGCCCACCGGTGCCGTCGACAATGTGACGGTCGAGGGCAGGAACAGCGGCTTCCGGAAGCCGACGTCCACCGCCACCGCGTCGGGCAGCCGGCCGGACAGCGCCGCCAGCGCGCGGGCCTTGACCCACATGCCGTGCGCGATCGCCCGCTTGAAGCCGAAGGCCT
>JAOPUQ010000283.1 GCA_025963425.1 Modestobacter sp.
GCACCCACCAGCTGCCGCCGGGGTTCGAGCCCACCCTGGAGGTGGTGGCCACCTACGACACCCCGACCGAGCGGGAGGGGGCCGACGGGTCGGGCAACCTGTCGGTGACCTACTCCGCGGCTGCACATTCGGCCCTGGTCCGGGTGGACCCCGAGACCGGCTACATCCGGGTCGTCGACTACGCGATGGCACACGACACCGGTGTGGTGATCAACCCGCTGGTCGTCGAGGGTCAGCACCAGGGCGGGTTCCTGATGGGCCTGGGCATGGTGCTGGGGGAGGACTACCTCTACGACGCGGACGGGCACCTCACCAACGCCAGCTTCGCGACCTATCTGGCGCCCACGGCCACCGACATGCCGGAGCTGACCAAGATCTACGAGATCCCGGCACCCTCGCTGACCATCCCCGGGGGGCAGAAGGGGGCAGGGGAGTCGGGCACCGGGCCGGTCCCGGCGGCGGTGGGCAACGCCGTCTTCGATGCGACCGGCGTGCGGTTCACCGCGCTGCCGATCACCCCGCAGAAGATGGTGCTGGCGCTGCGGGAGAAGGAGCGCAGGGGGATGGCCACGTTCCGCTTCCCCGACGACATGCCCGACTTCACCGGCCCGCGCACGAAGGCGGAATGGCCCGAGCCCAACCTCGCCGACGACGTCGACTTCGACTGGGACGAGCTGCCCGGTTTCGAGGACGACGACGACACCGACGGGAGCATCACGCTGTGAAGGCCTTCACCTACCTGCGGCCCGGCGACGGCGCGGAGGCGGTCGCCATGCTGCGCGAGCACGGTCCCGACGCCCGGATCATCGCCGGCGGCCAGAGCCTGTTGCTGGCCCTGAAGGACCGGTCGGCGCGCCCACCGGTGCTCGTGTCCCTGCGGGGGCTGCCCGAGCTGTCCGGCGTCCGGGCGGACGGGGACGAGCTGGTGGTGGGGGCGACCACCACGTACGCCGACCTGACCCGGACACGGCTACCCGGCTGGCAGGCCACCATCGCCGCTGTGGCCGGCGACCTGGCCGACCGCCCGGTGCGCACGATGGGCACCATCGGCGGTGCGCTGTGCGCGGCAGATCCCCGCTACGACGCGCTCACCCTGGTCACCGGGGTCGGCGCCCGGCTGGAGGTGCTGTCGGCCGACGGGCTGCGGGTCCTGCAGCCGGCGGAGTTCTTCGCGCCCGGGGGCGGGACCCTGCTGGAGCCGGGGGAGGTCCTCACCGCCGTCCGCTTCCCGGGCGTCGCGGCCTGGGACACCGTGGTGTTCGAGAAGTTCCGCACCCGGGTGTTCGACGCCGCGCTGGCCTCGGTGCTCTGCGCGGTGCGGGTCGACCCGGCCGGCACCCTCACCGAGGTGCGGCTGACCGTCGGCGCCGCGGTGCCGGTCCCGGTCGTGGCGCTCGGCACCGGCTCCGCGCTGGTCGGCAGCCCGGCCGTCGACGTCGACCTGGACGCCGTGGCCCGCGCCGTGGTCACCGAGGTGCTCTCCGACCGGGATGACTCCCCGGCCGCGCAGTACGCCCGCGAGCTCGTCGCCGCACTCACCCGTCGGGCGCTGCTGCGCGCCCTGCCCTCCCCGAGGAGCTGACCGTGCAGGACGTCACCATCACCGTCAACGGCCGGATCGTGCAGGCCGAGATCGACGAGCGCACCCTGCTGCTGGAGTTCGTCCGGGACGTCGCCGGGCTGACCGGTACCCACAACGGGTGCCTGGAGGCCCGCTGCGGCTGCTGCTCGCTCGAGGTGGACGGCGCGATCGTCAAGTCGTGCAACGTGCTGGCCGTGCAGGTCGACGGCAGCAGCGTCACCACCATCGAGGGGTTGTCCCCCCAGCGCCTGCGGCCGGTGGAGCACATCACCTCGCAGAGCCTGGCGGGGCACTACCAGCCGCTGGACGCGATGGGCGCGGACGCCTCGGACCTGCACCCGGTGCAGGCGGCGTTCCACGCCTGCCACGCCCTGCAGTGCGGCTTCTGCACCCCGGGGATGGTCATGGTGCTGAAGAACTACCTCGAGGAGAACCCGGAGCCCACCCGCGACGACGTCCGCACCGCCATCGCCGGCAACCTGTGCCGGTGCACCGGCTACCAGCACATCATCGACGCCGGCATGCAGGCTGCCGAGGCGATGCGCGGCGGGGTGTCCCGCACAGCCATCGAGTCCCCGGACGGCGCACCGACGGGCGCCGGGGCGCAGGCCGGCGCCGTGGCGGGAGTGGGGGCGGGACCCGGCGTCGGCGTCGCGACCGGCGAGGTGTGACCGGGGCGGTGACCGACGAGCCCACCGGGTCGGTGACCGACCCGGTCACCGACCTGGCCGACCGGCTCGCCGGCGACGGGTACGTGGCCGACCGGCCGCTCGCGATGGTGCTGCACCTGGCCCAGCAGCTGGGGTCGCCGGTGCTGCTGGAGGGTGAGCCGGGGGTCGGCAAGACATCGGTGGCCGAGGCGCTGGCCGCGGTGACCGGCGCCCGGCTGGTCCGGCTCCAGTGCTACGAGGGGCTGACCGCCCAGCACGCGCTGTACGAGTGGGACTACACCCGCCAACTCCTCGACATCCGGCTGGCCGAGGCCGGCGGCGTGGCGGGCGACGAGCTGCGCACCCAGGTGTTCAGCACCGACCACCTGCTCCGCCGGCCGCTGCTGGACGCCATCTGGCCGGTCGACGACCGGCCCGTCGTGCTGCTGGTCGACGAGGTGGACCGGGCCGACGAGGAGTTCGAGGCGTTGCTGCTGGAGCTGCTCTCGCAGTTCCAGATCACCATCCCCGAGATCGGCACCATCACCGCGCAGCGCCGTCCCACCATCGTGCTCACCGCCAACCGGACCCGCTCGCTGTCCGACGCGCTACGACGCCGCTGCCTCTACCACTGGCTGCCCTTCCCCGGCCTGGACCGGGAGATCGCCATCCTCACCGCCCGGTTGCCGGAGGCCTCGGCGTCACTGGCCCGGCAGACCGCGCAGTTCGTGCAGCGGCTGCGGGCCGGGCACTACCGCAAGTCCCCCGGGGTGTCGGAGACCCTGGACTGGCTGCGCGCGCTCACCCTGCTCGGGGCCACCGAGATCGACCCGCCCCGGGTGGCCGACACGCTGGGCGTGCTGCTCAAGGACGCCGAGGACCTGCGCACCTTCACCGAGAAGGACGGCGCCCGGGTGTTCCGGGAGCTGGGCGTGCTGCGGTGAGCGGACTCGGATGACCGCGGTTGCTGCGGGCACCGGCGCGGCGCTGGCGGTCCGGGCAGCCCGGGCCCGCGCCCGGCGCTCGGGCCGGCTGCCGCACGACGTCGCGGTGTTCGCCGGGCTGCTGCGCGAGGTCGGCGTCGCGGTGTCCCCGGCGGCCACCCTGCAGGCGGTCGCGGCGCTGGACGCCGTCCGGCTGGACCGTCGGGACGACGTCCGGGCGGCGCTCGTCTGCTGCCTGGCCGCGACTGCCGGGGAGCTGGCGCGGGTGGAGGCCGTGTACGACCTGTTCTGGGCCACCGCCGACGGCGAACGGGCGGAGCTGCGGAGCCAGGAGGAGGCGGCTGAGGACGGCGGCACGACCGCGGGCACCGGCGGGTC
>JAOPUQ010000298.1 GCA_025963425.1 Modestobacter sp.
CTGGTGAGCACGTAGGAGTGGTGGTCGCGGTTGCCGGTCTCCGGGCCGGAGTAGGCGACCAGGTCCATCCCGTAGGCGGACTGGAAGAAGTGCGCCGTCTGGGTCGCGTTGCCGACCACCCAGACCAACGCGTCCCAGCCGCTGACCGGGAAGGGATCGCGCGAGGCGTCGTAGTCGACCAGCCCGACCAGCTGCTGGAGCTCCTCCAGGGTCAGCTCGGCCAGCTTCTCGTCGTCGGTGAGCGTCTGTTCCAGGCTCATGGCCCACTCCGTCGGATCGGTTGCCGGGCCGGGAACCCGGTTCGGGACAGCCCACATCCGAAGGCCCCAGGTGGGCAAGATGTCTGGCGCGAACTGACCGATCCGGCCATCCTGTGCCTGGCGGACCCCCGGCAGCTGGTCACCTTGCCCAGCCGGGGGAGCGGCCATGAGGAGGTTCCGATGGCCGGGGGCGGCGGTCTGGACGCCTTGGACCTCGCGCTGTTGACCGCGTTGACCGAGAGCCCGCGGTCGGGCGTGCTCGAGCTGTCCCGGCGGGTGGGCGTGGCCCGGGCGACGGCGCAGGCCCGCCTGCGCCGGCTGGAGGAGTCCGGGGTGATCGCCGGCTACGGGCCGGAGATCGACCTGGGCGCCGCCGGGTTCGCGGTGCAGGCCTTCGTGACCCTGGAGATCGCCCAGGGCGCGCTGGCGGAGGTGACCGCGGACCTCGTCGCGATCCCCGGGGTGCTCGAGGCCCACGCGACCACCGGCGCCGGGGACGTGCTCTGCCGGGTCGCCGCGGACTCGCACGGCGCGCTGCAGGAGATCCTGCTCCGGCTGGGCCGGTCGAGCTGTGTGGTCCGCTCCACCAGCGTCATCGCCCTGTCCGAGCTGGTGCCGCGTCGTGCGCTGCCGTTGCTGGCGACCGGTGGCGCCCGCCCGGCCGGCCGGGCGCCGGCCTACCGGGGGGCCGGGACGGCCGGGGGCGGGCGATGACGCCGGACCCGGAGCGGCGGCTGCGCCAGCTCGAGGACGGCGCCCCGGCCGTCGACGTCCTCGCCTGGTTCGACCAGCTGCCGGCCGTGGACCTGCCCGCGGTGCTCGGGCGGTGGCGGGGCAGTGAGCTGCCCACCGGTCACCCGCTCGACGGCCTGCTGACCGCGCACCGCTGGTACGGCAAGGAGCTCCTCGACGCCGAGACGGTCCACCCGCTGCTGTTCCCCGACGCGGCCGGGGTACCGCGCCCGCTGGACCCCACGCTGGCCCCGCTGTGGCTCGTCCGGGCCGTCCCGCGTCTCCTACGCAGCCCGGCGGCCCGGCTCGGGTTCGCCGCCGTCCGCCCGCTGCTGCGCACCGGGCGCCCGCAGGCGCGGCTGCGCCGGCTGGAGCACCGCGGCGTGCTGACCGCCGCGCTGGTCTACGACCGGCTGCCGGTCATCGACGCCTTCCGGCGGGTCTCCGCCGACACCCTGCTCGGCCTGATGGACATGCGGGGGCTGGCCCCGTTCCCCTTCGTGCTGCGCCGCGACCGGAACGGCTGACCTCAGCCGGCGGCCTGCAGGCGCCACCGGCGGTGGGCGGCCATCCGCACGGGCGTGTCGACCAGCCCGTGCCCGTCGTAGCCCCCGAGGCGCTGCACCACCTCGAAGAAGACCCGGTCGCCCAGCACCGCGGTGGCCAGGTGCAGGTAGGCGCCGGCGTCGTCCTCGTCGTACATCAGGCCGTGCTCCCGGACGGCGGCGAGCAGCGCGGAATCCAGGTCGAACCGGGCGTCCAGGTCGTCGGCGTAGTTGGCCGGCAGCGGCAGCAGCGGTGCACCCGCGGCGCGCAGGGCCCGCGCGGTCGCCACGACGTCGTCGGTGGCGAAGGCGACGTACTGCGGGTCGGGGACCCCCGGCGCCCAGCCGCCGCGGCGGAGGGCGGCCACGCTGAGGGTCAGCCGGACGGCCCGGTCGGGGCGGGTGACCGCGCGGGAGCGGACCAGGCCGAACGGCGCCGCCACCTCGGTGACCGGCTGCGGGTCCAGGCCGAGCACGGCCCGGTAGAACAGGCCGGCCTCGTCGAAGGTGTCGAACGGCTGGGTGAGACCGACGTGGTCGATGCCGGTCAGGCCGGCGCCGCCGTCGTCCGCACGGTCGCCGGTGGGCAGGAAGTCCGCCGGCCAGCCGCCGGGGTGGGTGCGGGTGAAGAAGACCTGCGTGCCGTCGGGGGCGGCGACCGCCGACAGGTCGGCCTCGGTGGCGCCGCGGGTGCGGGGCAGCACCGGCGCGCACAGCACCTCGGCGCGCTGGGCGGCCCGGCCGGGGTCCGCGCTCTCCAGGCCCAGGGCGGCCACGGCGGCGACCCCGGCGGCCGCGGGGCGGACCACCGAGGCGTTGAGCAGCACCCGGGCCCGGCCCTGTTCCCACAGCTGCACCGGCTTGGACCGGTGCTGGCCGGTGTGGGCGAACCCCAGCGCGGCCAGCGCGCCGGCCACCTCGGGTCCGGAGACGCCGTCGACGGCGAGCTCGGTGAACGAGTACCCGGAGAGCTCCGGTGCCGCGGGTGGCCGGGCGAGGGCCCGGGGCACCACGGGGGTCCGGTCGGCGAGCGACTCCTCCAGCCACAGCAGCGACCGCATGGCGTCCAGGGCCGTCCGGGTCGGGTCGGCCTGCCGGTAGACGTCGTTGAAGACCTCCAGCGACAGCGGCCCGTCGTAGCCGGTGGCCAGCACGGCTGCCACGAAGCCGGTCAGGTCGAAGGCTCCCTGGCCGGGGAAGAGCCGGTGGTGCCGGCTCCACTGGAGGACGTCCATCTGCAGCTGGGGCGCGTCGGCGAGCTGCAGGAAGAACAGCTTCTCGCCGGGCACCGCGGCGAAGCCGGCCGGGTCGCCGCCGCGGGAGAGCACGTGGAAGCTGTCCAGGCAGAGGCCCAGCGCGGGAGAGCCGGCCCGGCGGACGGCGTCCCACGAGGCCTCCCAGGTCGACACGTGCGTGCCCCAGGCGAGCGCCTCGTAGGCGATCCGCAGCCCGCGCTCCCCGGCCCGGACGGCCGCGGCGGCCAGCTGCTCGGCCAGCAGGTCGGGGTCGGCGACGCCGTCGGCGGCCACCGAGGAGCAGACCAGCACCGTCGCGGTGCCCAGCTGTTCCATCACGTCGAACTTGCGCTCCGCGCGGCGCAGGTTGCGGGCGAAGCGCGCCGGGTCCGTGGAGTCCAGGTCCCGGAAGGGCTGGTAGAGGTCGATCGACAGGCCCAGGTCGGCGCAGCGGGCCGCGAGCTCGGTGGGGGACCAGGGGGAGGCGACCAGGTCGGGCTCGAACACCTCGATGCCGGCGAAGCCCGCGGCCGAGGCGGCGGCCAGCTTGTCCTCCAGCGTGCCGGACAGGCAGACCGTGGCGATCGACCGGTGCGGACCGGGGTGGTCAGCCGACACGGACGTCGCTGCCGGAGCCGGTGACCAGCGTGGTGAAGTGCGCCAGCATCCGGTCCGCGTCCGGCTCGAGGCCGGTGAACAGCCGGAAGGCGTCGACGGCCTGGAACACCGCCATCCCGCCGCCGTCGAGCACCCGGCAGCCCGTCGCCCGGGCGGTGGAGACCAGCGCCGTCTCCAGTGGGCGGTAGACGATGTCGGCCACCCACAGCTCCGGGCGCAGCAGGTCCGCGGGCAGCGGCAGCCCGGGGTGGGCGGCCATCCCGGTCGGGGTGGCGTGCACCAGGCCGTCGGCGGCGGTGACCTCGGCGGCGAGGCCGCTGAGGTCCCCCCCGGTGACCCGGGCGGTGGGGAAGCGCCCGGCCAGCGACACCGCCAGCGCGCCGGCCCGGCCGCCGTCGACGTCCAGCACGGTGAGCCGGCGGGTCCCCAGGGTGAGCAGGGCGTGGGCGACCGCCGCACCGGCACCGCCGGCGCCCAGCAGCACCACCCGGCCCAGCGGCGCGTCGGGCAGCCCGCGGTCGAAGGCCCGGGCGAACCCGGACCAGTCGGTGTTGTACCCGACCGCACGGCCGTCGCGGAACACGACGGTGTTCACCGCGCCGAGCGCCGCCGCGTCGGCGGAGAGCTCGTCGAGGTGCTCGATCACCAGCTGCTTGCCCGGGTGGGTGATGTTCAGCCCGTCGTAGCCGGCCAGCCGGACGGCGTTCAGCAGGTCGCCGACCGCGGTCGCGGGAAGGTCCAGCGCATCCAGGTCGATCCGCCGGTACAGGTAGCGGACGCCGAGCTCGTCGGCCTCCCGCTCGTGCAGCGCAGGGGTCAGCGACGGGCCGATCCCGCTGCCGATCAGACCGACGAGGAAACCGCGAGAGCTGGGGGACACGGGGCCTCCGCTTGTGTACCGGTTGGTGAGTTGCGTTCTGAGGGGACCACATCCGACGGCTCGATGCCAGCCCCTGTCCGCCTGCGTCGGGCACCGCAGGCGGCGGCCGGCGCGCCCTCACCGCGGTCGGCGGCGGCCGCCCGTGGGCGGTCGAGGCGTCCGGCGGCCAGGTGGCTTGACATGGTGAGGCGGCTCACCTCACCATGCGGTACGTAACCAACTAGTACATAGGCGAACCCGGCGATCCCGGCTCCGCCCCGGGTGCTGGTTGGGCTGCTGACCGCTTGTTCCTCGCCGGGCACCACGCTGCGCGCCGCGGTCACCGCACGCCATGTACGTAGCCGTGCTGCCCCGGCACGGACGAGACGCCCCCTGCACCGATGACGCACACTTCGAAGGGATCGGCAATGACGCCTGTTTATGGTCCGAGGCCGCGCAGCGCCCGGTCGTCCCGCCACCTGCGCACGACACTGGCCGGGGTGGCAGCCCTCGCGCTGGCCGCCACGGTCACCGCCTGCGCCGACACGTCCAGCGGCGGGTCCGACGGTGACCAGGTCATCGTCGGGTACTCCGGCTACACCCTCGCCAACCCCTACTTCGCCGGGCTGATCCAGGGCCTGGAGAACGGGGCCGAGGAGCACGGCTTCCAGCTGCTGCAGACGAACTCCAACGGCGACAACGACGTGCAGTCCAGTGACATCCAGAACCTCGTCACGAAGGGCGCCACCTACATCGTCGTCAGCCCTGCCGATGCCCAGGCGATCGTTCCGGCCGTGAACGCCGCCAAGCAGTCGGGGGCGACCGTCATCGCCATCTCGGACACGATCGACTCGCCCGACGTCCAGTTCACGGTGGCCATGGATCACGTCAAGATCGGCGAGCAGAGCGCCCAGGGCGTCGTGGACTTCCTCACCGCCAAGAACGGCAAGCCGGAAGGTCGTGTCGTCGACATCCAGGGCATCGCCGGCAGTTCGGCGGCGATCGACCGGGAGAAGGGCTTCCAGAACATCGTCAGCCAGTACCCGGGCATCGAGGTCGTCGCGACGCAGGACGGCGGTTTCGACACCGACACGACCTTCCGGGTGATGTCCAACGTGCTGCAGGCGCATCCCGACGTCGAGGCGGTCTTCACCTCCAACGACAGTGAGGCACAGGGCGCGACCAAGGCCATCGAGGCCGCGGGTCTGCTGCGCCAGGTCGGGGAGGCCGGTCACATCTTCGTCACCGGCAACGACGCGCCGGCACCGGCCGTCGCCGACATCCGGGCAGGTCGTCAGGACATGACCGTCGCCTCCAACCCGATCCGGCTCTCCGAGCTGGTGATGGACAAGATCGCGGAACTGGAGACCGGCACGGACGTCTCCGGCTTCATCGAGTGGCCCGGCCAGGTCATCACCAAGGACAACATCGACTCCGGCGAGGTCAAGGAGTACGGGATCTGGGCCGATGAGGTCGGCTGACCCAGCCGTCGTCTCGCTGCAGGGCATCTCCAAGCGGTACGGGCTCACCACCGTCCTCGACGGCGTCGACTTCTCCCTCCAGCCGGGGACCATCACCGGCCTGGTCGGGGAGAACGGAGCGGGGAAGTCGACGCTCATCAAGATTCTCGCGGGCGCCGAGAGCCCGACGGCCGGACGCGTGGTGCTGGGTGGCGAGCCGCTGCCCAGCACCACCGGTGCGGTGATCCAGGCGGGCCTGAGCGTCATCTACCAGGAGCTCACCGACGTTCCGGACATGTCCCTGCTGGACAACGTGCTGCTGGGGAACGTCCGCAGCACGGCCGGGGTGCTGCGGCGTGCCGCGAACCGCCGGCGCGCCCTGGACGGGCTGCGGCGGGTCGGGCTGCAGGACGTCGATCTCCGGACGCCGATCCGCGACCTGACGATCTCGCAGCGCCAGCTGGCGGAGATCGCCCGGTGCCTGGTGCGCGACACCCGCGTGCTGGTCCTGGACGAACCGACCTCGGCGCTCCCCGAGCGCGACGTCGAGACCCTGCTCGGCGTCGTCCAGGGGCTCAAGGCCGAGGGGATCGCCGTCCTCTACGTGACCCACCACCTCGCCGAGCTCTTCCGGATCGCCGATCGGGTGGTGGTGCTGCGTGACGGTGCGCTGGTCGCGGATGCGCCGCTGTCCGCGTGGGACGAGCGTTCCCTGGTCACGGCGATGCTCGCCAAGGACCTGGAGAAGGCCTATCCGTGGCAGCCGCGGGAGCTCGGTCCGCGTGTGCTCACCGCCACCGACGTGCACGCCCCGGGCGTCCGCGGCAGCTCGGTGACCGCCGCGGCCGGGGAGATCGTGGGCCTCGTCGGGCTGGCCGGGTCCGGCCGCACCGAGCTCATGAAGGCGCTCAGCGGCGTGACCCCCAGGTCCGCGGGAACCGTGGAGGTGGACGGCTCCCGGGTCCGGGGCGGCAGCATCGTCGCTGCCCGGCGGCACGGCGTGCTGTACGCCCCCGAGGACCGCAAGCGGGAAGGCCTCGTGCTCGGCCGGTCCGTGCAGGCGAACATCGCCAGTGGGGACTACGGGCCGATCTCCCGGTTCGGGGTGCTCCGGAACGGGGTCGCCACCCGCCGGGCCGAGGAGTTCACCCGGAAGTACGACGTCAAGCTCCGCTCGGTGCACCAGGCGGTCGGGGAGCTCTCCGGGGGCAACCAGCAGAAGGTCATCCTGGCGCGCGTGGGGGAGCGCTCCCCCCGCGTGGTCTTCCTGGACGACCCGACCCGCGGTGTCGACGTCGGCGCCAAGTCCGGCATCTACGGACACGTCTTCGCCCTCGCCGAGCAGGGCTCGGCGATCTTCGTCTCCAGTTCCGACACCGACGAGGTGCTCTCGGTGGCCGACCGGGTCTACGTGCTGCAGGCCGGGCGGATCGTCGGGGAATTCGATCGCGAGCACTTCGACCGCGAACAGATCCTCCACCTGGCAGCGGGTGGCAACGCCCAGAACGGATTGCAGACATGACCCTCACCCAGAACACGACCGGCTCGCCAGGGGCGGTGCGCCCGGAACCGGCCTCCGGTCAGGGGGGCGTGCGCCGGGCGATGAACAGCAACGTGGCACCGATCGTGGCGGCGCTCGTCGTGGTCTCGGTGGTGCTGTCGGTCTTGTCGCCGGTCTTCCTGACGCCCAACAACCTGACGAACATCGTCACCCAGAGCGCGGTGGTCGGCATCGCTGCCGTGGGGGCCACCTTCGTCATCGTCACCGGCGGCATCGACCTGTCGGTGGGCGCCACCATCGCCCTCGCCGGCCTGCTCGGCGCGATGGTCGGCAAGTCGGTCGACGGATGGGTCGGCATCCTGGCCATCCTGGGGGTGGCCGTGCTGGTGGGTGCGTTCAACGGCAGCTCGGTGGCGTGGCTGCGGCTGGCGCCGTTCATCGTCACCCTCGCGGTGATGGGCATGACCCGGGGACTGACCCTGCAGTTCAGCCAGGGACAGTCGGTCTACGACCTGCCCGCGGCGCTGAACTGGCTGGGCAGCGCCGGGGTGCTGGGCATCAAGGTGTCCGCGGTGGTCACCGTCGTGCTCTTCGCCCTCGCGCACTTCGTCCTCTCCCGGACGACCTTCGGGCACCGGGTGTACGCGGTCGGCGGCAACGCCGAGGCGGCCCGGTTGGCCGGCATCAACGTCAAGCGGGTCGTTTTCGCGGCCTACGTCATCGCCGGGCTGTGTGCGGGGCTCGCGGCGCTCATCCTGCTGGGCCGCCTCGACTCGGCCACGCCCAACGCCGGCACGGGCACCGAGCTGCAGGTGATCGCCGCCGTGGTCATCGGTGGCACCAGTCTGTTCGGCGGCAAGGGGAGCATGGTCGGGACCTTCGTCGGGGTGCTGTTGATCGGGGTCATCAACAACGGCCTGACCCTGCTCAACGTCTCCTCGTTCTGGGTCCAGTTCGTGCAGGGCGCGCTGATCTTCCTGGCCGTCCTGCTGGACTCCTTCAACACCGGCCGGCTGCGTCGAGCCCAGACGTCGTGACGCCGGGGGCAGGCTTCCGGCGCTGGGGGGCGCACGTCTCCAACTGGGGTCGCTGGGGCCGGGAGGACCGTCTGGGGACGCTCAACCTGATCCGACCCGGACATCGTGCGGCGGCGGGCCGGCTCATCGTGACGGGCGAGGTCGTCCCCCTGGGCCTGGAGTTCAATGCGGACGGCCCGCAGCCGACCGGTGGACTGCGCCCCAACACGCAGCACGTGATGACGAGGACCGGCGCCGCGGAGCCGGCCGTCGGGGGATTCCAGTACACCGACGACCTCGTGCTCATGCACACCCAGTGCGCGACCCAGATCGACGGCCTGGCCCACGTCGCCTACGACGGCCTGCTCTACAACGGACACCCGGTGAGCACGGTGACCACCGACGGTGCCGCGGTGCTCGGGGTCGAGGGTTTCCGGTCGGGGATCCAGGGGCGGGGGGTGTTGGCGGACCTGCCCCGTCACCTCGGCGTCGAACGACTGCTGCCCGAGCAGGAGATCGGTCGCGCCACCCTGGAGTCGTGCCTGGACGCGCAGGGGGTCGAGGTGGCCGCGGGCGACATCGTGCTCATCCGGACCGGCTGGATGCAGGTGTTCCTCGTGGACGGCGACCGGGCCGGTTACCTGTCGACGGAGCCGGGCATCGGACTGGACACCACGGCGTGGCTGCACGAGCGGGGCGTCTCGTTCCTGGCGAGTGACAACTGGGCCGTCGAGGTCGTTCCCGCCGGGCCTCGCGAGGAGGACATGCCCGTGCACTGCGTCCTGGTGCGGGACATGGGGATGCCGCTCGGTGAGATGTTCGACCTGGAGGCGCTCGCCGACCACTGCGCCAGAACGGCGCGCTGGGAGTTCTGGTTCAGTTGCCACCCGCTCCCCATCACCGGCGGCGTCGGCTCGCCGGTGGCTCCGGTGGCGACGTTCTGAGCCCTCCGCTCCGGCCTGCCCCGGTGCACGGGCCCGATCCGTTGGGCGAGAGCGCTGCTGGAACCGGGGCGGGCGGTACCGGCTCGCGCGCGCAGGAGCACCCACCCGTGCCCTTAGGCTCGTGGTGTCCGTCGAGGCTGGAGGAGTCGTGACCGCACATCCGACCGAGATCGACCCGCCCGCCGGTCCGGCCGGTGCGGGCCTGACGACGGCGGGGCCCGAGCGGACCAGGGACGCCGAGCGCACCCGGGCAGAGATCCTCGCCGTCGCCACCCGCGAGTTCGCCGACCAGGGGTACGCCGGTGCCCGGGTGGACGAGATTGCTGCCAAGACGAGCACGACGAAGCGGATGATCTATTACTACTTCGGCGGCAAGGAGCAGCTCTACGTCACCGTCCTGGAGCAGGCCTACACCCGGATCCGCGGCCTGGAGCAGCAGCTCGACGTCGAGCACCTCGACCCGGTGGCCGCGATCCGGGAGCTGGCCGGCCTCACCTTCGACCACCATGAATCCCATCCGGACTTCATCCGCCTGGTCAGCATCGAGAACATCCATCGCGCCGAGCACATCGCCCGCTCCGACGTGCTCTCCGGGCTTGCCAACCCGGCACTGGACGTGCTCGGCGCCATCCTGGCCCGGGGGCGTGACGCCGGGCTGTTCCGTGCGGACGTCGACGCACTCGACGTGCACCAGGTGATCAGTGCCTTCTGCGTCTTCCGTACGGCCAACCGGCACACCTTCGGCGCGATCTTCGGTCGTGACCTGCTCGACCCGGCTCGACGCGGGCACCAGCGACAGATGCTGGGCGACCTCGTCGTCGCCTTCCTGACCTCCTGAACCGAGGGCCGCGCGTCTGCTGACCACCCCCGCTCCCCGGGTCCGGACCGCGGGACGCGGGGCCGTCGAGCACTACCTCGGCCGCCACCAGGGCTTCCGCCGCCGGTGAGCGCTGCGCGCGGGAGAGCCCGGACATCCTCATGGGCTGATGCTTGACAGGGTGACTCGTATCACCTCACCATTTAGTACATAACCAGTCGGTACATCAGCCGCTGGGAGCGACGCACCCGCCCCCGGGCCGGGTGAGCAAGAGGCCGGGACCCCGGCCACCGCGCGCACAGCACCGCAGAGCCGCACCGCAGAGCCGCACCGCTGACCGCCCCCGCACCCGGGCCCTGCCCGGCCGTCCCCCGGCACGACGAGATCGCTGCCGCCGGCACTCCCAGGAGACCCCATGAGCACTCCCACCGCCCCCGGCGGGATGACCGACCAGCCCATTCCGCGCAAGGCCGCGCTCGCCAGCTTCCTCGGCAGCATGCTGGAGTACTACGACTTCTTCATCTACGGGGCCGCCGCGGGGCTGATCTTCCCGCGGGTGTTCTTCCCCGACAACGACCCCCACACCGCCACGTTGATCTCGCTGGCCACCTTCGGTGTCGCCTACGTCGCGCGGCCGCTCGGCGCCGTCGTCGTCGGGCACTTCGGCGACAAGCTCGGTCGCCGCAAGATGCTGGTGCTGACGCTGCTGATGATGGGCGTCTCGACCTTCCTGATCGGCGCACTGCCGTCCTACGCCGCCATCGGGGTGACCGCACCGGTGCTCCTGGTCCTGCTGCGCGTCCTGCAGGGGCTCTCCGCCGCCGGCGAGCAGAGCGGGGCCAACTCGCTGACGATGGAGCACGCCCCGGAAGGGCGCCGCGGCTTCTTCACCAGCTTCACCCTCAGCGGCACCCAGGCCGGCGCCATCCTCGCCACCCTGGTCTTCATCCCGGTCGCCGCGCTGCCGGACGAGCAGCTGTTCAGCTGGGGCTGGCGGATCCCGTTCTTCGCCTCCGTCGCCGTGGTCGCGGTCGGCTACTGGGTGCGGCGCAGCCTCCCCGAGGCGCCCGCGTTCGAGGAGGTGGAGGAGGCCCATGCCGTCGCCGCCCTGCCGGTGGCGGCGCTCTTCCGGGACCACTTCCCGAGCGTCATCCGGGTCATCCTCTGCGCGCTGGTCTCCGTCGTCAGCACCGTCTTCGGCACCTGGTCGATCGCCCACGCCACCACCGTGCTGGGGCTGGAACGGTCGACCTTCCTGTGGGTCATCGTGCTGGCCAACGTCGTCGCCCTCGGGGCCATCCCGCTGTGGGCCAGGCTGTCCGACCGGATCGGCCGCCGGCCGGTCTTCGCCTTCGGGGCCTTCGGCTCCGCGGTGATGGCCTTCCCGTTCCTCTGGGCGCTGCAGCGCGGTGACTTCCCGCTGATCTTCCTGTTCGGTGCGCTGCTCTCCGGGCTGGTCTACTCCGCGGCCAACGGTGTCTGGCCCTCGCTGTACGGCGAGATGTTCGACACCCGGGTCCGCTACTCCGGCATGGCCATCGGCACCCAGATCGGCTTCGCCCTGGGCGGTTTCTCCCCGGCCATCGCCGCCGGCATCGTCGGGGACGGCCCGAGCGGCTGGCTGCCGGTCGCGTTCCTCACCGCCGGCGCGGCGACCGTCGCCGGGCTGTGCGTTCTGACCGCCCGGGAGACCGCGCACGTCCCGCTCGCCGAGCTCGGCGGCAAGCCGGCGCAGGCCCTGCGGCGCCAGCTGGCCGACGCCTGACAACCGGCCCACCGCGGGCCCCCGGCCGATGGCCGGGGCCCGCTCCGTCCGCCCCCGGAGGAACGCATGTCCGACCTGGTCGTCCGCACCGCCGCCGGCCCCGTCGCCGGCCGGGTCGCCGACGGCATCCGCAGCTGGCGCGGCGTGCCGTACGCCGGGACCGAGCGGTTCGGCCCGGCCGGGCCCCCGGTCCCCTGGTCGACACCGCGGGATGCGACCGGGCCCGGCCCGGTGGCGGTGCAGACCACGCCGGCCGGGGAGCTGGTCGGCACCGAGGACTGCCTCACCCTCGACGTCTACGCCCCCGCGCGGGCCGACGGACCGCTGCCGGTGCTGTTCTGGGTGCACGGCGGCGCGTTCCTCACCGGTGCCGCCGCCGACTACGACGGGACGACGCTGGCCGCCGCCGGTCCGGTGGTCGTCGTCGCCGTCTCCTACCGGCTGGGTCCCTTCGGCTTCCTCCAGCTGGGCACCGCCCGGGAGCCCGAGCCCAGCCCCGCGGTCACCGACCTCGTGGCTGCGCTGGACTGGGTGGACCGCGAGGTGGCCGCCTTCGGTGGGGACCCCGGACGGGTGACCCTGGTCGGGCAGTCGGCGGGGGCCAGCCTGGTCTGCGCGCTACTGGCCACCGAGGCGGGTCGCCGCGCCCGCGCGGCCATCGCCCTGTCGGTCGGCGGACCGCCGCTGCACCCGGCCGAGAGCGTGGACGTCACCGGCCGGGTGCTCGCCGAGCTCGGGCCGGCCCGCACCGACGTCGCCGCCCTGCGTGGCCTGCCGGTCGCGACGGTCGTCGACGCGGCCACCGCGGTGGCCCGGTCCTCCCGCCGGCAGCGGCTGGGGGGAGTGGTGTGGGGTCCGGTGGTCGACGGACGGGTGCTGCCCGCGCGGCCCGGCGACGTGGTGGCCGCCGGTGCGCTGCGGGACACCGCCCTGTGGTTCGGGTCCTGCCGCGACGAGATGACGATGTTCCTGCGGGGTGGTGCCGACGACGCGGTCGCCGTGGCCCGTGGCCGGATCGGCGACGCGGCGTTCGACCGGTTGCTCGGGGTCTACGCGGCCACGGCGGAGCCCGGGGAGGACGTCGTCCAGGCGCTGCTGACCGACGAGATGTGGGTGCGCCCGGTCGAGTCGATGGCCCGGGCCCAGGCCGCCGCCGGAGGCCGGGCGTGGCTCAGCCGGTTCGACCACGCCCCCGCACTGGCGCCCTTCGACGTCCTGGGCCCGACGCACGGGGCGGACAACGCCTGCCTGTGGGCCGCCCGGGGTCGCTTCGTCGAACGGCCGTTGCTGGCCCGGCCGGCTGCGGTCATGGGCGCGGCCGACGAGGTGGTGGCCGGTGTCCTGCAGAGCGCGGTCCTCGGCCTGGTGCGCACCGGGTCCCCGGCGGTCGGGTCGCTGCGCGACTGGCCGCCGTACGAGCCCACCCGGGGTGTGATCGCGGTCCTCGACGCACGGAGCCGGGTCGTTGCCGCTCCGGGCGCCGACCGCAGGCGCGCCTGGGCGGCCGTCGAGGGTGCGGGGGTACCGGCGGGGGCGTGAGCCCGGGACCTGAGCGGCCGAGACGACTACTGCCTGCGACGGCACGAGCCCGGGCCCGATCGGTCGTCGACTGCCTTCCGTCATCGGGTGGACCCTCCACGCATCCTCAGCTGCCTCACCTGCCATGCGCAGGAGAAGTCCCATGACTCCCTGTCGAACGGCCGCTGCCGTGGCCGTGGCACTCGGTCTCGTAGCGGTCCCCGCCACGGCGAACGCGGGCGGTGGCCATGACGACGCCGTGACCGGGATCGCGGTGGACCGCACGGGCGTCGTCCACGTCTCCGACCTGCTGGAGGGGTTCCCGGCGGGCGGCCCGGGACCCGGTTTCGACCCGAGCACCGTCGGGCAGGTCGTGCGGATCGACCGGCACGGGGACCGGACGTACTCCCAGGTGACGATGCCCTGCGGTCTGGTGCTCGAGGACGGTGACCTGTACGCCTCGGCACGGAGCGTCGGGAGCTTCGTGATGATGCCGTCCGCCGGTCAGCTCGTCAGCATGCCGCCCTCGACCGGCAGCGTCGTGCCGGTGACGTACCCGCCGGCGTCGCTGACCAGGAAGATCAGCGCGGCCGCCAGCTCCTGGGGGTGGCCCATCCGGCCGACCAGCACCCGCGGCAGCTGGGACTCCAGGTAGCCCTCGGTGTAGGAGTCGGTCATCTCGGAGGTGAAGAAGCCCGGGGCCAGTGCGTTGACCCGGATGCCCTTGCGCCCGGTCCACTGCTGGGCGAGGTCCCGGGTGAGCCCGATGAGCCCGGCCTTGCTCGCGGCGTAAGCGGCCTGCGGCAGCCCGGCTGTGGTCAGCCCGAGCACGCTGGAGACGTTGACGATGGAGCTACCCGGTCGCATCACCCGCCCGCAGGCCTGCGCCATCCAGTAGCAGCCGTGCAGGTTCACGTCGACGACCTCGCGGAACTGCTCGGGGGTCTCGCGGGTGGCCGGGACGGCGGTGCCCACCCCGGCGTTGTTGACCAGCACGTCGACCGCGCCGAACTCGGCCACGGCGGCGTCGACGAGGGCCTGGCAGTCCTCGGGGCGGGTCACGTCGGTGCGCACGGCGAGCGCGCGCCGGCCCACGTCCTCGACCGCCGCGACCGTGTCGGCCAGCCGCTCGGCCCGCCGCGCCCCGAGGACGACGTCGGCACCGGCCTCGGCCAGCGCGCGGGCGAAGACAGCCCCCAGGCCGGAGGACGCGCCGGTCACGATCGCCACCCGCCCGTCGAGCCGGAACAGGTCCAGGACTGTGCGCTCGCTCATCGGTCCACTCCACCCTCGTCGGTGCCGCCGGGCCCGGCCGGGCCCGGCCCGGTCACCTTGCCATCGCGCCGGGGGACCGGCTCGACGAGGTCAGCGCCCGAGGTCGACCAGGACGCCCTCCGTGGCGCTGCGGCGGGCGGCGTCCAGGACCACCGCGGTGGCGACGGCGTCGTTCGGATCGACCGGCACCGGGCCCCGGCCGCGCACCGCGGCGGCGAAGGCGGGGTAGAAGGTGTCCCACGCGCCGGGGAGGGTGCGGACCGGCTCGCCGGCATCGCCCCGGTGCACCCGGCCCCACCGCTCGGCCGGCTCCACGCCCCACTGCGCGCCCGGCGTGGCCGGCGTCCGCCCGCCGACGAGGGCATCCTCCTGGCCGTCGATGCCACCGTCGGTGCCGACGACGTAGCTGCCGGTGGAGCCGGTGACCCGGAACCGGGGCCCCGGAGCGCCCTGGCTCCAGCTGCCCCACACCGAGGAATGGGCGCCGCTGGTGTGGGTCAGGGCCACGAGGACGTCGTCGTCCAGGCCGTTGTCCCGCAGCCGCCACTCCGCGTAGACCGAGCCGACCGGCCCGAGCAGGACCAGCGCCTGGTCGACCAGGTGGCTGCCGAAGTCCAGCAGCGTGCCACCGCCCGAGGCGCCGGGGCCGGCGTCGGGCGCCAGCCGCTCGAAGCGGGACTCCAACCGGGTGACCTCGCCGAGCACACCGCCGGCCACCAGGGCCTGGACGGTGCGGAAGTCGGAGTCCCACCGCCGGTTCTGGTACGGAGACAGGGCCAGACCTCGGCGCTCGGCGAGCCGCACGCTCGCCCGCGCGGCCGGGGCGTCGAGCGCGAACGGCTTGTCGCAGACGACGGCCAGGCCCAGCTCCAGGGCCCGGTCGGTCAGGACCGAGTGCGTGGCGGCCGGGGTCGAGATGGCCACCGCCTCGGCACCGGCCGCCGCGAGCTCCTCGAGCGAGCCGACGGTCGGCACGCCGGGCAGCTCCCGGGCCACCTGGTCCCGCCGGTCGGGGGAGGCGGTGACCACCGCCACCAGCTCGCACTCCGGTGCGGCCGCCAGCAGCGGGGCGTGGAAGTACCGCCCGCCGAAGCCGTAGCCGACCAGGCCGAACCGGACCGGAGCCGTGTCGTCGTCGCTGCGCGCGCTGGAGGTCACGCCGCCGATCATGCCCTCCGGGCCGATCGTCCAGCGGCCTGCTGCCTAGGCTCCCGGCATGCCGCTGTTCTCCTTCGAAGGCCGTTGCCCGCAGGTCCACCCGCAGGCCTGGGTGGCGCCCACCGCCACCCTGGTGGGCGACGTCGTTGTCGAGGCCGGGGCCTCGATCTGGTATGGCGCGGTGCTGCGCGCGGACTTCGGCCCGATCGTCGTCCGCGCCGGGGCGAACGTGCAGGACAACTCGGTGCTGCACGGCGGCACGGACCCGGTCACCGAGATCGGCCCCGGCGCCACGGTGGGGCACATGTGCGTCGTGCACGGGGCCGTCGTGGGGGCCGAGGCCCTGATCGGCAACGGCAGCACCGTGCAGGACGGCGCCCGGATCGGGCGGCGCGCGCTGATCGGGGCCGGCAGCCTGGTGCCACCGGGAGCCGAGGTCCCCGACGAGGTACTGGCCCTGGGCGCACCGGTCCGGGTGCGCGGCCCGCTCTCCGCCGGGGCTGCGAGCTGGGTGGACGCGAACCCGGCGGCCTACCAGGAACTGGCCCGGCGGCACGCCGCGGGCGTCGAACCGGTCGGCTGACGGGTCCGCGGACCGGGGCCCGGCGCGCTCGTGGGGGAGTCGGGCGCCGGGACGGGGGAGGATGGGGGAGGACACCCGCGGAGGTGCCCGGTCCGGACCCGCAAGCAACGCGGGCCGGGACCGGGGCGCGGGGTGCAGGCAGTGACGTCGAAACAGTGCAGGAGTCGGAAGATGCCCCAGGGCACGGTCAAGTGGTTCAACGCAGAGAAGGGCTTCGGGTTCATCGAGGCCGACGAGGGCGGGCCGGACGTGTTCGTCCACTTCTCGGCCATCGCCGAGGACGGCGGCTATCGCAGCCTGGACGAGGGGCAGCGGGTCGATTACGAGGCCAGCCCCGGCGACCGGGGCCTGCAGGCCGAGCGGGTCCAGCCCGTGGGCGGCGCCCCGCGCCGCGCTCCGGCGCGGGAGGACTCCGGCCGCGGCCGTGACTCCGGCCGTGACTCCGGCCGTGACTCCGGCCGGGACTCCGGCCGTGATCGGGCACCCCGGGCGCCGCGTGGCGGTGGGGGTGGTGCCGAGGGCACGGTGAAGTGGTTCAACGCCGAGAAGGGCTTCGGGTTCATCGAGCCCGACGACGGCGGTCAGGACGTGTTCGTGCACTTCTCGGTCATCGCCGAGGACGGCGGCTACCGCA
>JAOPUQ010000302.1 GCA_025963425.1 Modestobacter sp.
GCCGCGGGCCAGCAGCGACCAGGTGCCGGCGGCGGCGCGCCAGGCGCCCGCGCTCAGCGAGTGCTGCGGCTTGCGGGCCGGGGGCCGCCGGGCGGCGGTGGACCCCCGCTTGGCGGGGGGCCGCTTCTTGGCAGCCGTACTGCCGGAGCGGGGGCGCGTCGAGCCGCCACCACGCGCCGGCCGCCGGTTCGACGTCGTCGCGCGTGCAGGCATGGGTCGACGGTAGCCGCGCTGCTGGTGCCCCGGGGGCAGGCGGGACAGCGTGTCCGGCTCGGGCTCAGCGGTGGCACAGGACCGGGACCGGGGCCAGGCGCGGCGCCGGCACTGCGACGGCTGGCTACGGTCGGGCGTGTGACCGTAGCGAACCGGACCCTCCCCCACGGCAGCTGGCCGACCCCGATCACCTCCGAACTGGTGGTCCGCGCGGCCGCCCGGCTCGGTGAGGTCGTCGTGGACGGCGCCGACGTCTGGTGGGCGGAGTCCCGGCCGAGCGAGGGAGGGCGCACGGTGCTGGTGCGCCGGGCCGCCGACGGCCCGACCACCGACCTGCTGCCCCCGCCCTGGAACGCCCGGACCCGGGTGCACGAGTACGGCGGTGGCGCCTGGACCGTCACCGGCGGCGTCGTGTGGTTCACCGGCTTCGCCGACCAGCGGCTGTACCGCGTCGAGCCGGGCAGCGCCGAGCCGGTCGCGGTCACCCCCGAGCCGGCGATCCCCGCCGGGGTGCGTCACGCCGACCTGCGGGGCACCCCCGACGGCACCGCGGTGATCGCCGTCCGGGAGACCCATGCGGCGAGCGGGGCCTCGGCCGACGTCGTCCACGAGGTGGTGCGCGTCGAACGCGACGGCACCACCACGGTGCTCGTGGCCGGACCGGACTTCGTCTCCGACCCGCGGCTGTCCCCCGACGGCCGGTGGCTCGCCTGGTTGCAGTGGCAGCACCCGGACATGCCCTGGGACGCCGCCGAGCTCGTCGTCCGCTCGCCGGACGGCCGCGAGACCGTGGTGGCCGGCGGCCGGTCCGGGGCCCAGCCGGAGTCCGTCGTCCAGCCGACCTGGGACGCCGACGGCACCCTGTGGTTCCTCGCCGACCGCACCGACGTCTGGTCGCTCTACCGCTGGCAGCCCGGCGGCGAGCCGGAGCTCGTGGTCGACACCGGCAGCGACATCGCCGGCCCGCAGTGGGTGTTCGGGCAGAGCCGGTTCGCCCTGCTCGACGACGGCCGCGTGGTGCTGGCCTACGGCCGGGACGGCGGCGACCGGCTCGCCGTCCGCCAGGCCGACGGAACGCTGCTGGAGTTCGACGTCGAGTACGCGGCCTTCGGCCAGCTGGCCGCGGCGGGACCGGCGGTGGTGTGCGTCGCCGGTGGGCCGGCGTCCGAGCCGGTGGTGCTGCGCGTGGGCGTGGACGACGGCGCGGCCGAGGTGCTGCGCCCGGCCCGCGACTTCGGCCTGGACCCGGCCTGGTTCTCTCGCCCCGAGCACGTCACCTTCCCCACCGTGGCCGGGGACAGCGGTGTCGACGAGGCGCACGCGCTGGTCTACCCGCCGACCAACCCGCAGGTGAGCGGTCCGGCCGACGAGCGCCCCCCGCTGCTGGTGCTGGTGCACGGCGGGCCGACGTCCGCGGCGCGGGCGGTGCTCGACCTCGGCGTGCAGTACTGGACCTCCCGCGGCTTCGCCGTCGCCGACGTCGACTACCGGGGCTCCACCGGCTACGGACGGCGCTACCGGGACGCGCTGCAGGGTCGCTGGGGCATCGCCGACCTGGACGACGTCGTGGCCTGCGCCCGGTTCCTCGCCGACGCCGGGCGGGTCGACCCCGCGCGGCTGGCCATCCGCGGTGGCTCGGCCGGCGGCTACACGACGCTGGCCGCACTGACCTTCCGGCCGGGCGTCTTCGCCGCCGGGGCCAGCCACTACGGCGTCGCGGACCTCGCGGCGCTGGCGGCGGACACGCACTCCTTCGAGTCCCGCTACCTCGACGGGCTGATCGCCCCGTGGCCGGCGGGGGCCGACGTCTACGCCGAGCGCTCCCCCATCCACCACACCGACGCCCTCGACACCCCGCTGGCGGTGTTCCAGGGCGACGAGGACCGCGTCGTCCCGCCCGAGCAGGCCGAGATGATGGTCGCGGCGCTGCGGGAGAAGGGCGTGCCGCACGCCTACCTGCTCTTCCCCGGCGAGCAGCACGGGTTCCGCAAGGCGGAGAACATCCGGGCCGCGCTGGACGGCGAGCTGTCGTTCTACGCGCAGGTGCTCGGCTTCGAGCTGCCCGCCGAGGAGGGGATCGCGCCGATCGAGGTGGTGCGGGGGTAGCTCGGGCGGCGGGCGGGTCCCTGCTCAGGGGACCCTCCGGGCCCCCGTCGTCGTGACGGCGGTGTGCACTGTCGCGCTCCGCGCTCCGACCGGGGCCAGGAGACGTTCCCCGGCTGCGTTGAGCCGTTGCCGGTCCTGCTCAGACTTCCAGGACGGTCGGGATGATCATCGGCCGGCGGCGGTAGGTGTCCGACACCCACTTGCCGACCGTCCGGCGGATGACCTGGGAGAGCCGGTGCGGGTCGACGTCATCGTCGGCGAGCGCCTGCGCCAAGTTTGCCTCGACCAGCCCGAGGACCGCGTCGAAGGCGGCCGGGTCGTCGGAGAACCCGCGGGTGGACAGGTGCACCGGACGCACGATGGTGCGGGTCGAGGGCTCGATGACGACGGTGAGCGCCACGAACCCCTCATCGCCGAGGATCCGGCGGGCCTGCAGCGACTCCTCGCCGACGTCGCCGACGTTGAGGCCGTCGACATAGACGTTGCCGATCGGCACGCTGCCCACGATCGAGGCCTTCCCGTCGACCAGGTCGACCACGACGCCGTCCTCGGCGAGCAGGATGCGGTCGGCGGCCATGCCGGTCTGCTCGGCCAGCGCGGCGTGCGCCCGCAGGTGCCGCCACTCCCCGTGCACCGGCATCAGGTACCGCGGCTTGGCCACGTTGAGCAGGGTGCGCAGCTCACCGGCCGGCGCGTGCCCGGAGACGTGCACCATCGCCGTCTCCTTGTGCACCACGGTGGCGCCCAGCCGGGCCAGCCCGTTGATCACCTTGTAGACGGCGGTCTCGTTCCCGGGCACCAGCGAGGAGGCCAGGATGATCGTGTCGCCGGCCTCGATGGTCACCTGGTGGTGCTCGCCGCGGGCCATCCGGCCCAGCGCGGACAGCGGCTCGCCCTGCGACCCGGTGCTGATCAGCACCACCTGCTCCGGGGGCATGGCGGTGGCCTCGTCCAGCTTCACCATCAGGCCGGGCGCCACGTGGAGCAGGCCGAGGTCCTGGGCCACCCCCATGTTGCGGACCATCGAGCGCCCGACGAAGGCGACCTTGCGGCCGTGCTTGACCGCGCAGTCGAGGACCTGCTGGATGCGGTGCACATGGCTGGCGAAGCTGGAGACGATCAGCCGCTGCGAGGCGCGCTCGAACACCGAGTCCAGCACCGGGCCGATGTTGCGTTCGGAGGTGACGAAGCCGGGCACCTCGGCGTTGGTGGAGTCGCTGAGCAGCAGGTCGATGCCGGCGACGCCGAGCCGGGCGAAGGCACCGAGGTCGGTGAGCCGGCCGTCCAGCGGCAGCTGGTCCATCTTGAAGTCCCCCGTGTGCACCAGCGTGCCGGCCGGGGTGTGCACGGCGACGGCGAGCGCGTCGGGGATCGAGTGGTTCACGCTGATGAACTCGGTGTGGAACGGCCCGGCCAGGTGGTCGTCACCGGCGGCCACCTCGACCAGCACCGGGTCGATCCGGTGCTCGCGCAGCTTGGCCCGGACCAGCGCCAGGGTGAACCGGGAGCCCACCAGCGGGATGTCGGCCCGCAGCCGCAGCAGGTACGGGAGCGCGCCGATGTGGTCCTCGTGCCCGTGGGTGAGGACGACGGCGGCGACGTCGTCCAGGCGGTGCTCGATGACCGCGAAGTCGGGGAGGATCAGGTCGACGCCGGGCTGCTCGGCCTCGGGGAAGAGCACCCCGCAGTCGATGACCAGCAGCTGCCCGTCGAACTCCAGCACCGCCATGTTGCGGCCGATCTCGCCCAGCCCGCCCAGGGCCATGACCCGCAGGCCGCCGGGCGGCAGCGGCGGGGGTGCCTGGAGATCGAGGTGGGGCTGCAGCGGGGTGGAGCGGGCGGGTACCACCGGGGTGGTACCGGTCACAGGGCGACGCCCCCGGCGATGAGGTCGGTGCGCAGCTGGTCCACCTGCTCGGGTGTGGCGTCCACCAGCGGCGGGCGGACCGGCCCGGACGGCAGGCCCAGCTCGCGCAGCGCTGCCTTCACCATGATCACGCCCTGGCTGCGGAAGATCCCGGTGTAGACCGGCAGCAGGCTCTCGTTGACCGCGCGGGCCTTGACCAGGTCGCCGGACTCCATGGCGGCGACCAGCTCGGCCAGCCGCGGTCCGACCAGGTGACCGACGACGCTGACCACGCCGACGGCCCCCACCGCGAGCAGCGGCAGGTTGAGCATGTCCTCACCGGAGTAGTAGGCGAGGTCGGTGCGGGCCAGCGTCTCCATGACGGCACCGAGGTCGCCCTTGGCGTCCTTGACCGCGACGATGTTCGGGTGCTCGGCGGCCCGCACGAGGGTCTCCACCTCGATCGGCACGACCGTGCGCGGCGGGATGTCGTAGAGCATCACCGGCAGGTCGGTGCTGTCGGCCACCGCGGTGAAGTGCCGCAGCAGGCCGGCCTGCGGGGGCTTGTTGTAGTACGGGGTGACGACCAGCAGGCCGTGCACGCCGAGGCGGGCGGCCGACTGGGCCTTCTCGATGGAGTGGGCGGTGTCGTTGGTGCCGACGCCGGCGATCACGGTGGCCCGGTCGCCGACCGCGTCGAGCACCGCCTCCAGGACGGCGTGCTGCTCGCCGTCGCTGATCGTGGGCGACTCCCCCGTCGTCCCGAAGATCACCAGGCCGTCGTGGGCCTGCCGGTCGACCAGGTGCGCGGCCAGCTCCTGGGCCCCGGCGAGGTCGATCGTGCCGTCCTCGGCGAGCGGGGTGACCATGGCCGTGAGCACGCGCCCGAAGGGCCGGGCGGGGTCGACGGGAGGGGCGCTCGACATGGGGTCCACGCTACCGGCGGCCGGTCTCCCCGCGGGCAGGGACCGCCGCGCGCCCCGGCGAGGCCTCGGTCACCGGCCACGACCACTCCGCCGTTCCGTCGGGCCCGTCGCCGTCCGGGGCGTCGACGCGCACCCACAGCGAGGCGGCGTGGCGCAGCCCGGTGGTGGAGAGCGCCCACCCCTCCTCCGGCGTCCGGGAGTTCCGCCGCCAGCCCTCGTCGAGGGCCGGCGCCCAGGTGTCGCCGTCGAACCGGGCGTCGATCTCGGTCATCACGATCGCGTCGGCGTGCGGCAGGAAGGCGGCGTAGACGCTCGCTCCGCCGATGACCCAGAAGTCCTCGTGGGCGGCCAGCACCTCGGCCGGTGACGCCGCGACCCGCACGCCGGGCGCCGGCGGGGCCAGCGCCGTGCTCAGGACGATGTTCTCCCGGCCGGGCAGCGGCCGCGCGCGCGGCGGCAGCGACTCCCAGGTCCGCCGGCCCATGACGACGGTCGACCCGAGGGTGAGGGCGCGGAAGAGCCGCAGGTCCTCGGGCAGGTGCCAGGGCAGGGCGCCGTCCAGGCCCAGGCAGCGGTCCTGGGCCTGCGCCCAGATCATCCGGACGCTCACACGGCCACGGCCCCCTTGATGGCCGGGTGGGGGTCGTAGCCGAGCAGCTGGAAGTCCTCGTAGCCGTGCTCGAACAGCGAGGGCGCCGGCGCGATCTCCAGCCGGGGGAAGGGCCGGACTTCCCGGGTCAGCTGCTCGGTGACCTGCGGGATGTGGTTGTTGTAGACGTGGCAGTCCCCGCCCACCCAGATGAAGTCACCCGGCTCGAGACCGACCTGCTGGGCCACCATCCGGGTCAGCAGCGCGTAACTGGCGATGTTGAACGGCACGCCCAGGAAGAGGTCGGCACTGCGCTGGTACAGCTGGCAGGACAGCCGCCCGCCGGCGACGTAGAACTGGAAGAGGGCGTGGCAGGGCGCCAGCGCCATCTCCGGGAGGGCGCCCACGTTCCATGCCGAGACGATCATGCGGCGGGAGTCCGGGTCCGTCCGCAGGGTGGACAGCACGGTGGAGATCTGGTCGACGGCCTCGCCGTCCGCGGTGGGCCAGGAGCGCCACTGCACGCCGTAGACCGGACCCAGGCTGCCGTCCTCGGCGGCCCACTCGTCCCAGATCGAGACGCCGTTCTCCTGCAGCCAGCCGACGTTGCCGTCGCCGCGCAGGAACCACAACAGCTCGTAGGCGATCGAGCGGAAGTGCACCTTCTTGGTGGTGACCAGCGGGAAACTCTCCGACAGGTCGTAGCGCAGCCGCTCGCCGAAAGTGCTGAGGGTGCCGGTGCCGGTGCGGTCCTCCTTGGGGGTGCCGTGCTCGAGCACCCGGCGCAGCAGGTCCTCGTACTGCTGGTCCCTGACCTGGCTCACCCTGTGCTCCCGCGTCGTCGCCGTGCTCCGCTGCTGCCCTGCCGATGCTAGGTGCCGGGCGCGCGCGCCGGAGCGCCGACCCGGCCCGGCATGCTCGACCCCGTGGATGACCTCGGCCCGGCGCTGCTGACCCTCGGCGGGGTGCTCGGCGGCCTGCTCCTGCTGTGGCTGGTCCTGATCGCCCTGCTGTGGTGGCGGCGACCCGACCACGTCACCGTGCGCGAGGCGCTCCGGCTGCTGCCCGACGTGCTCCGACTGGTGCGACGGCTGGCCGCCGACCGCACACTGCCCCGCTCGGTGCGGGTCCGGCTGTGGCTGCTGCTGGGCTACCTGGTGTCGCCGCTGGACCTGGTCCCCGACGTCCTGCCCGTCGTGGGGTATGCCGACGACGCCGTGCTGGTCGCCTGGGTGCTGCGCTCGGTCGTCCGCCGGGCCGGGGACGCCGCGCTCACCCGACACTGGCCCGGGACGGCGACGGGGCTGACCGTGGTGAGCCGGCTGGCCGGACTGGACCGGGAGCGCGACGCCACTCCACTTCCGGAGTGACGTGTCCGTCGAGCCCCTCGACGGCGGCGCCGAACAGGTGGCCGACAAGGTCGATCTGATCGTCACCGGCTCCCGGCCGCGCGCCGCGGTCCGGGTGGCCACAGGGCCGGCCGACATGGCGCTGCGGGGCCGGCCGGGCCGCGCGGAGGTCACCGGCGCCAGCGGTGCCGTCCTCGTGGAGGACTGCGCGGAAACTGGACCTGCGCTCGGCAAGCGGCGGTGACCTCCGCCTCCGGCGACATCACGATCGGCCGGGCCTCCCGGGGCACCGTCCGGCTCACGACGGTGTCCGCCGACGCGCGGGTGGCCGCCGAGCCCGGGCTGCGGGTGTGGCTGGACGTGCAGCGCGTCTCCGGCCGGCTGTACTGCGACCTGGACGACGAGGGGCCCGCCGCCCGGACGGCAGCCCCCGGAAGGCCCAACCGGCCGTCGTGCTCCAGTCGGTCTCCGGCGACCTGAGGGTCAGCCGCTCAGCCGCCGAGCACCGCGGCGGCCAGGTCGCCGGCCAGGTCGCCCCGCTCGGCGACCGCGACGCCGTCGAGCTCCATCCAGTCGGCCATCAGCCGCAGCTCGGCGGCCAGCTCCCTGCTCACCTCGACAGGATCCCCGCCCGGCTCGGCATAGGCGCCCTGCACGCGGAGCACCCCGGCCTGCCGGTCGGCCTTGAGGTCGACCCGGGCGACGAGCGCGTCGCCGAGCAGGAAGGGCAGCACGTAGTAGCCGTGCACCCGCTTGGCCGCCGGGGTGTAGATCTCGATGCGGTAGCGGAAGCCGAAGATGCGCTCGACCCGCGGGCGTTCCCACACCAGGGAGTCGAACGGCGTGAGGAGGGCCCGGGCGCGCACCCGGCGCGGACGGCGGGCCCGCGGGTCCAGCCAGGCCGGGCGGTCCCAGCCGGCCACCTCCACCGGCAGCAGCTCCCCGGCGTCCACGAGCTCGGCGATCGCCGCGCGGGTGTCGGCGACGCGCAGCCGGAAGTAGTCGGCGAGGTCCTTCTCGGTGGCCACGCCCAGCGCCCGGGACGCGGTGGACACCAGCTCGCGGATCGCATCGGCCCGGTCCGGGGTCGGCGCCTGCACCACCTCGGGCGGCAGCACCCGTTCGGTGAGGTCGTAGACCCGCTCGAACCCCGCCGTCCGGCTGCGGGCGGTCAGCACGCCCGTGAAGAACAGGTACTCGAGGGCCACCTTGCCGGCGTGCCAGTTCCACATCGTCCCGGGACGGTCCGGCCGCGGCTCGAGCAGCTGGCTCGCCTTGAGCGCGCCGCCGTCGCGCACCCGGTCGAACACCTCGGCGACGTAGCCGGGCCGCTCGCGCTGGAGCCGCACCATCGACCCCCACGCGTGCTCCTCGGCCGCGGCCATCTTCCAGCGCAGGCACGGGTGCAACCGGACCGGCAGGAACGACGCTTCGTGGGCCCAGTACTCGAACAGGTCGCGCCGCCGCCAGGCCAGCGCGTCCAGCGCCGGCCGGGGGTACGGGCCGAGCCGGCTGAAGGCGGGCAGATAGTGCGAGCGTGACAGCACGTTGACCGAGTCGATCTGCACCACGGCCAGCCGGTCGACCATCCGCTTGAGCTGGCGGGTACCCACCGGGCCGGCGGGCCGCGGATCGGCGAAACCCTGCGCACCCAGGGCGATGCGCCGGGCCGCCGCCGCCGGCAGGCGCTCTGCAGGAGTGTGCACGGACGGAGATCTTGCCGTGGGGGTACGACGTCGGCCGCCTAGGCTGCCGACGTGGACCTGCCCCCGCTCCGCCCCGGACCGAGCGGCTCGGCGGAGGCGTCGGTCCGTCCCGCCTCCCCCACGGACGCCGCGGAGATCGCCCGCGTCCAGGTGGCGACCTGGCGCACCGCCTACCGGACCGTGCTCCCGGCGGCGGTGCTCGACGACTGGGACGACGCCGCGGCGACGGCCGCCTGGCGGGCTGCCGTGGCCACGCCCCCGACCCCCGCGCACGGCGTGCTCGTCGCCGAGGAGTCCGGCACGCTGGTCGGCTTCACCGCCTTCGGGCCGGCCGAGCTGACCGACGGCGAACAGCCCTCCGGCGAGGGCCCCACCGCCGAGATCGCGACCCTGCTCGTGGAGCCACGCTGGGGACGACGCGGGCACGGCAGCCGGCTGCTCGCCGCACTCGCCGACGTCGCCCGCGTGGACGGAGTGGCCCGGCTGCAGATCTGGCTGCCCGAGTCCGACCGGGTGACCGCGGGGTTCCTGGCGAGCGCCGGCTGGGCGCGGGACGGCTGGGTGCGCGCACTGGACACCGGGACCACGACCATCCGCGAGGTCCGCTGGCACACGCTGCTGAACGAGGGGCCCGCCGACACCGACGAGCGAGGAGCGCAGTGAGCTTCCAGGGTTTCCCGGACGACGGCCTGGTGTTCTACGAGGGGCTCGAGGCCGACAACAGCCGCACGTACTGGATGGAGCACCGCAGCAGCTACGACGCCGCCGTCCGCGCGCCCCTGCAGGCGCTGGTGGAAGAGCTCGAGCCGGAGTTCGGCACGCCCAAGGTGTTCCGCCCGTACCGCGACGTCCGCTTCAGCAAGGACAAGACGCCGTACAAGACCCACCAGGGCGCGGTGCTGCACCCCGACGGTGCCGGGGTGGGGTCGGTCTACGTGCAGATCTCCGCCGACGGCCTGTGGGTGTCGGGTGGGTGCTGGCGCCTGCAGCCGGACCAGGTGGAGCGCTACCGCCGCGCGGTGGCCGACGACCTGCAGGGCCCGCGTCTGGCCGAGGAGGTGGCGCGACTGAGCAGCCGGGGGTGGGGCATCGAGGGTGAGCGGTTGATCCGCGCCCCGCGGGGGTGGCCGGCCGACCACCAGCGCATCGACCTGTTGCGTCACAAGTCCTTGCACGCCACCCGGGGCTGGGAGCCGGCCGAGTGGCTGCACGAGCGCTCCGCACTGGACCGGGTGCGCGAGTCCTGGCGCGACCTGCGCGCCCTCAACGTCTGGCTGGCGGACAACGTGGGCGCGACGACCGCGCCCCCGGAGCGCCGCCGCTGACCGAACTCGCAGCCCTCAGCGGTGTTCCGCTGTCCGGGGGTGGACATGCGAAACGGGGCCACAGCAGATGCTGTGACCCCGTTTCGTAGAAGATGTCCGGCGGCGTCCTACTCTCCCACCCGGTCCCCCGGGCAGTACCATCGGCGCTGAAAG
>JAOPUQ010000339.1 GCA_025963425.1 Modestobacter sp.
CGGCCCGGCGCACCGCGGCTCCGTCGACGAAGGTGTCGATCTCGGGCAACTCCACCGGACGCCCGGCGGCCAGCGCCGCAGCCATGCTCGCCGCCCCACCCGGCTCCACGCCGACCAGCCGGGTGCCGGGGGCGTGCTCGCGCAGCCAGGTCGCGCAGCCGGCCAGCAGCCCACCGCCGCCGACCGGCAGGACGACGACGTCGGGGGCGCTGCCGAGCTGCTCGAGCACCTCGGCGGCCACGGTGGCCTGCCCCGCGACGGTGGACAGCGCGTCGAAGGCCGGCACGAGCGTCGCGCCGGTGGTCGCGGCGTGCGCGGCTGCGGCGGCCGCCGCGTCGTCGTAGGTGTCGCCGTGGACGACCAGCTCGACCATGTCCCCGCCCAGGGCGGCGATCCGCTGTCGCTTCTGTCGCGGCGTGGTGCCCGGCACGAACACCCGTCCCCGGACGCCGAGCACCCGGCACGCGTAGGCCACGCCCTGGCCGTGGTTGCCGGCGCTGGCGGTCACCGCCCCGGCCGCCCGGCCCGCGGCGTCCAGCTGGCTGAGGGTGTTGTAGGCGCCGCGCACCTTGTAGGAGCGGCCGACCTGCAGGTCCTCGCGCTTCACCCAGACCGCGGCGCCGGTGAGCTCGGAGAGGCGCGCGTTGCGCTGCAGCGGCGTCCGCTCGGCCACCCCGGCCAGCCGCTGCGCCGCCTGCTCGACCTCGACGGAGAACCCGGTGCGCACGTCGGTCACGGCACCATCTTCGCCGACGGGGGGCAGGGCCCGGTCGGCGCCGGTCAGATGCCCCGGTACCTGCCCCGGGTGGCCTCCTTCTCCGGCACCGGCGCGAACACGTTCCCGGTGGTCGGCGGCACCTCGTCCCGGGCCATCCCGAAGACCTTCAGCAGCGGCCCGACCAGCGCGTCGAACACCGGTGGGAACAGCCGGAAGCCGGCGATGATCAGCTGGTTGGTGACGCCGGACTGCGTGAGCCGCCGGGGGTCGGCCACCCGGGCCACGATCGCCCGGGCGACCCGCTCGGGGGTGTAGACCGGCGGCGGCGGGTGGCCGGTGGTGCCCAGCACGGTCGCCGCCTGCTCGTAGATCGGCGTGCTGACCCCACCCGGCGAGACCGCCGAGACGTGCACGTCGGGCAGGTCGCGGAGCTCCTGCTGCAGGGTGCGGACCATCCCCAGCTGCCCCCACTTGGCGGTCACGTACGCGCCCATGGTCGGCGCGGTGATCGAGGCGAGCAGCGAGCTGACCACGATCAGCGAGCCGCGCTGCTGCCGGCGGAACACCGGGACCACCGCCTGGACCAGGTTGTTCGTCCCGTGCAGCGCGGTGTCCACCACCCGCTCGAACACGTCGGGGTCGAGGTCCTCCAGCCGGCCGTAGGCCATCACGGTCGCGCAGTGGACGACGACGTCCAGCCGGCCGAAGGTCCCGGTCGCCCGGTCGACGGCGGCCTGCAGCGCGGCCCGGTCCAGGACGTCGGCCGGCGCCACCTCCACGGCCGTCGCGCCGGCCGCCCGGCAGTCCGCGGCGGCCTCGCCCAGGGTCTGTTCGCTGCGGGCCACCAGCACCAGCGACGCGCCTTGCCGGGCGAACAGGATCGCGGTCGCCCGGCCGATGCCGCTGGACGCACCGGTCACCAGCACGACCGGCCCGCTGGCCGGCGCCGACGAGGTGGACGCGGCGGTGGACGCGGTGGGGGCCGTGGTCGCCGGCTGCTCAGCTGTCACTCCGCCCCGCTACCCCTTCAGGGCCGCCGCACGCACGGACCGCCCGAACCCGCCGCGGGCCAGGGCACCGCCCGGAACGCAACGCCGCTACGGTCGGCCCTCGACGAGGGCTGTCACCGAGAGCCGGCCTGCGCAGGAGAGGACGTCGCCCGTGTTCGAGAAGATCCTGGTCGCCAACCGCGGTGAGATCGCCGTCCGGGCCTTCCGGGCGGCCTACGAGCTCGGCGCCGGCACGGTCGCGGTCTTCCCGCACGAGGACCGCAACTCCGTGCACCGGCTCAAGGCCGACGAGAGCTACGAGATCGGGGAGCCCGGGCACCCGGTGCGCACCTACCTCGACGTGGGCGAGATCGTCCGGGCAGCGCAGCGCGCCGGCGCGGACGCCATCTACCCCGGCTACGGCTTCCTCTCGGAGAACCCGGAGCTCGCCGAGGCGTGCGTGCAGGCCGGGATCACCTTCGTCGGCCCGTCGGCCGCCGTCCTGGAGCTGACCGGCAACAAGGCGCGGGCGATCGCCGCGGCGCGGGACGCCGGCCTGCCCGTGCTCAGCTCGACCGAGCCGTGCGAGGTGGTCGACGCGCTGGTCGCCGCGGCCGAGGAGATCGACGGCCCGGTGTTCGTCAAGGCGGTGGCCGGCGGTGGTGGCCGTGGCATGCGCCGGGTGGACGACCGCGCCCAGCTGCGCAGCTCGATCGAGGCGGCGATGCGGGAGGCGGAGTCGGCGTTCGGTGACGCCACCGTCTTCCTCGAGCAGGCCGTCGCCGACCCGCGGCACATCGAGGTGCAGATCCTGGCCGACGGCCAGGGCAACGTCATCCACCTCTACGAGCGGGACTGCTCGGTGCAGCGCCGCCACCAGAAGGTGGTCGAGCTGGCGCCGGCGCCGAACCTCGACCCCGACCTGCGCGAGCGGATCTGCGCCGACGCCGTCGCCTTCGCGAAGGCCATCGGCTACAGCTGCGCGGGCACCGTGGAGTTCCTGG
>JAOPUQ010000513.1 GCA_025963425.1 Modestobacter sp.
ACACCATGGGCATGAGCGTCAACAACAACATCGCGGCGATGAACTCGTACCGCAACCTGTCGGTCACCGACAGCCAGATGGGCAAGTCGCTGGAGAAGCTCTCCTCCGGCTTCCGCATCAACCGCGCTGCCGACGACGCGGCCGGCCTGGCCATCTCCGAGGGCCTGCGCTCGCAGATCGGTGGCCTCAAGGTCGCCGTCCGCAACACCCAGGACGGCATCTCGGTCGTGCAGACGGCTGAAGGTGCGCTCACCGAGGTGCACTCGATCCTGCAGCGCGTTCGTGACCTGGCCGTCCAGGCGGGTAACGACTCGAACAACACCGAGGCCCGCGCCAACATCAAGACCGAGAGCGACAGCCTGGTCGCCGAGCTCGGCCGCATCTCCGGGTCGACGAACTTCAACGGCACCAAGCTGCTGGACGGTTCCTCTGCCAGCCTGAAGTTCCAGGTCGGCGCGGACGGCAACGCCAACAGCCAGATCGAGGTCAAGCTCGGTGGCGCCAACGTGAAGGCGATCGCCAACACCCTGACCGGTGGAGACCTGACCACCCAGGGGACGACGTTCGACTTCGCGGCCACCAAGGGCTTCGCTGACCTGACCACCGGCGCCATGAAGTTCACCAGCACGAACAACGGCGTCTCCACCACGGTCACGACGGGCACGCTCAAGGACGACATCGTGGGCGCGGCCGGCAGCAAGTTCGAGAGCGTGGAGGAGTACGCCAGCGCGCTGCGCGCCGACGCCAACTTCGCGGCGAACTTCTCGGTGAGCGTCAAGAAGGACACCAACGGCGCCGGCACCGGCATCGTTGTCACCTCGCTCGACGGTGGCACCCTCGCCGCCGTGGACAACACCGCGGCCCTGACCGGCAACGCCATCCTGAAGGACGGCGTGGCCGGCACGCCCGTCACCGGTGGGCTCAAGTTCGACTCCGCCGCCAACGCGCAGGCCTCGCTGGCGATGGTGGACTCGGCCATCAAGCAGATCTCCACGGCGCGCGCCGGCCTGGGTGCCCTGCAGAACCGGTTCGAGCACACCATCAACAACCTGAACGTGTCGGTGGAGAACCTGTCCGCGTCGGAGAGCCGCATCCGCGACACCGACATGGCCCAGGAGATGACCAACTTCACCCGCTCGCAGATCCTGACCCAGGCCGGCACCTCCATGCTGGCCCAGGCCAACCAGGCGCCGCAGGGCATCCTGAAGCTGCTGGGCTGATCCAGCCAGTAGTTCTCAGCACCACCCGGTGAGGGGGGAGGCCCCGGCCTCCCCCCTCACTGCGTGCTCCATCCCCCGAGAGAGAAGACAGCGACATGGCAGGCATGAGCTTGAGCACCGGCCTGATCTCCGGGATGGACACCGGCAGCCTCATCACCCAGTTGATGCAGGTCGAGGCCAACCCGCAGACCCTGCTGAAGACGAAGCTCACCGCAACACAGGCCGACGCCGCGGCCTACCGGGCGGTCAACACTCGCTTCGACGCGCTGCGCAGCGCCGCCGAGGCGGTCACCAAGGCCGCGAACTGGAGCCCGACCAGGGCGACCAGCTCCTCCTCGGCCGTCACCGCCACCGCCGGGTCGAGCGCCCTCCCCGGCTCGTTGACCTTCAACGTCGTCCAGCTCGCGACCGCCCACGCGGAGGTCAGCGGCGAGCTGTCGATGACCACACCGCCCACGCCCACCGCGCCGTCGAGCCCCGCCGGTGTCGTCTTCGGCTCGACGATCACGGTGACCGACACCGACGGCGCCAACCCGCGGACCATCGACGTCGGCGGCAGCGGTTCCCTCGCCGACGCGATCAGCGCCATCAACACGAACACCGCCCTGGGGCTCACCGCCACCGCCGTGCAGGTCGAGGACGGCATCTACCGCCTCCAGGTCAGCGCCACGTCGACGGGTGAAGCCAAGGGCTTCCGCCTGACCACCGACACCGGCGTTGCCTTCAGCACGCTCACCACCGGGCAGGACGCCGAGCTCAAGGTGGGCACCACCGGCACGTTCTCCGTCCGGTCGGGGAGCAACACCTTCACCGGCCTGCTGCCCGACACCACTGTCACCGTGGGCGAGGGGACGACCGGTGCGGTCACCATCAAGGTGGCCAGCGACCCGGACGCAGTGACGAGCAAGGTGTCATCGCTGATCAGTGCCGCCAACGGCGTGCTGTCCACCGTCACCTCCTACACGGCTGCCAGCAGCCCGACCGCCACTCTCAAGGGCGACAGCACGCTCCGTGGGCTGGCCGGCCAGATCCTGAACGCCGTCTCGTCCGCGGTCGGGGGCAACGGCTCTGCCGCGGTCGCCGGGCTCCAGCTGAACAAGGACGGCACCATCGCCTTCGACGCCGCTGCCTTCACCGCGAAGCTGAAGACCAACCCCGCGCTCGTCCAGGGGATCTTCGCCGGCACTCCTGCCGGCGTGGACGCCGACGGCGTCGCCGTGCCCGCGGTGACCGGGATCGGTGGCCTCCTCCAGGCGATCGGCAAGGACGCCAGCGACACGACGACCGGCAGCCTGACGCTGCTGGCCAAGAGCGAGGACTCGCAGGCCAAGGACATCCAGGCCCGCATCGCCGACTGGGACCTGCGGCTCGCGCTCCGCAAGGAGACGCTGACCCGCCAGTTCACCGCCATGGAGACCGCCCTGGGCACGCTGCAGAACCAATCGTCCTGGCTGTCGGCCCAGCTGTCGTCGCTGCCCTCCTGGTCGCAGTCGGCCAAGTCCTGATGCTGGTCACGTCCACCGTCCTGCCTGACACCCGAGGAGAGACCCACCGATGAGCGCCGCCTCCCTCCGCGCCCGCTACATGGGCGACACGGTCACCACCGCGTCGCCGCAGCGCCTGCTGGTCATGCTCTACGACCGGCTCGCCCTCGACCTCGAGCGCGGACAGGCAGCCCTGGTCGCCGGCGACCGCGAAGCGGCCAGCGAGCAGATCCAGCACGCCCAGGAGATCGTTCTGGAGCTGCGCAGCAGCCTGGACGTCGACGTCTGGGACGGCGGCCCCCGGCTGGCCTCGCTGTACTCCTGGCTGCTCAGCGAACTCATCGCCGCCAACGTCAAGGGCGACCTGCGCCGCATCGGCGACTGCCGCAAGATCGTCGAGCCGCTGCGTGACGCATGGCGAGAGGCGGCCGCCTCCCTCGCCTCGCGTCCGGCATGACCACCGAGCGGCGCGGAGCCGGCGGCGACGGCCGGTCGCGCTGGCACGCCGTCCTCGACGACCTCGAGGGCCAGGTCTACGAGGCGCAGGAGACCCTCGCCCGCAACCGCGCCGAGGAGATCGCCACCTGGGGCCGGCGCTCCACCGACTGGGTGCCGCCGAGCTCACTGGGCCCCGTCCCCGACGACCTCCGCGAACGCGCCGCCCGGTTGCTCCAGCACCAGCTGGCCGTGGCCGAGGCGCTCATCGAGCGGATCACCCAGTCGCAGAAGCAGCGCGACGTCGCCGCCCGGATGTCCTACGCGCCGAACCGCCCCGTCGCCTCCTTCATCGACCGGGGACTCTGACCCCCAGCTCCCGATGGGTCACCCCCACCGACCGCACATTTCGTCACACCGCGTTCCACCCATGACCATCTGCACCCCATCGGGTACAGGTGGTCATGTTCGTTCCCGGCCCTGCCGATGGAAGGAGGGCACGGAGAGCACCACTCGCCACGGATCGGCGGCCCCCTCGCTCACAGGTTCCCTGTGAGCGTGTCCTGTCGTATCCGGAGGTACACGTGCTCCGTCGCTCCCCTCAGGTCGCCCGGTGATCACCGACTCGACCATGACCTCGCTGCACGCAGCCCTCACCGGGCTCCAGCAGCGCCAACGGGTGACCGCCGACAACATCGCCAACATCCAGACGCCGGGCTTCCTGGCCGGACGGGTCGACTTCGAGTCGACGTTGAAGGGCGAGATCGCCAACGGGCAGCGCGCCGTGGTCGGCCAGAGCGCCGTCCGCCAGTCGCTGGACCCCACCCGGACCGACGGCAACAACGTCAACCTCGACACCGAGACGACGATCGCCACCGAGACCGGACTGCGGTACCAGCTGGCCCTCAACGCCCTGGACGGCAAGTACTCCCTGCTGCGCTCCGCCCTGCGGACCGGCTGACATGAGCACCTTCGACGCCCTGCGCATCGCCGGGTCGGGCCTGTACAGCCACCGCAGGTGGATGGACGCCGTCTCGGACAACATCGCCAACATCAACACCGTCAAGGCCCCCGGCGAGGATGCCTTCCAGGAGCGGATGATCGTCGCCGAGGCCGTCGACTACGGGTCCGGCCAGGGTGGCGTCCGGGTGGCCGGCACCGCCTTCGGCAGCGCCGAGGGCCGGATGGTCTACGAGCCGACGCACCCGCTGGCCGACGCCGACGGGTACGTGAAGTACCCCGACATCGACCTCGGGGACCAGATGACCCAGCTGCTCATGGCCCAGCGTGGCTACCAGGCCAGCATCGCCACGATCGAGCGGGCCACCAACGCCTACCAGTCGGCTCTCCAGCTCGGGAAGGGCTGATCATGACCTCCCCCATCGGCGCGATCGCCGGCTTCGCGGTCCCCAACTTCTCCGGCGTCACCGACGCCGCCAGCGTCTCCTCGGCCGCCGCCGGCGCCACCTTCGGCGCACCCGCGGTCGGCGACAGCGGTTTCGCCTCGATCCTGGCCGGCACGGTGGACCAGCTCAACGGCGTGCAGGCCAACGCCGACGTGCTGGCCACCCAGGCTGCCACCGGCGACCTGCAGGACGCGCACGACTACATGATCGCCAGCACCGAGGCCAAGCTGGCCACCGAGACGGTGGTGACCCTCAAGAACTCGGCGGTCGCGGCCTTCACTGAGATCATGCGGATGCCCGTCTGATGCCCGCCGCCCTCGCCGGCCCGCTGAACCGGGTCAAGAGCCTGCTCTCGACCATCAGCGTTGGCCAGAAGATCGTCATCGGCCTCCTGGTCGCCGGCCTGCTGCTGGGCGGCTTCATGTTCACCCGGTGGATCACCGCGCCGACGCTGTCGCCGCTGTACTCCAACCTGGCCAGCACCGACGCCTCGGCCATCGTCGAGGAGCTCACCGCCGAGGGCGTCGCCTACGAGCTCACCGACGGCGGCCAGACCATCATGGTCGCCCAGGACAAGGTCTACGACCTGCGCCTGACCATGAGCGGCAAGGGCCTGCCGGCCGGCAACGAGACCGGCTACGCCCTGCTGGACCAGCAGGGCATCACCACCAGCGAGTTCCAGCAGCAGGTCTCCTACCAGCGTGCCCTCGAGGGCGAGCTGGCGAGCACGCTCAAGGCGATCGACGGCGTGAACTCCGCGGTGGTGCACATCGCGCTGCCCAAGGAGGAGGTGTTCGCCACCGACGAGGGCAAGCCCACCGCCTCGGTGCTGCTGGACCTCGCCCCCGGGACCAACCTCTCCGGGGAGCAGGTCCAGGCGGTCACCCACCTGGTCTCCTCCAGCATCGAGAAGATGGACCCGGCGGACGTGACCGTCGCAGACTCCACCGGCGCCGTGCTCTCCGCCGCCGGCGAGGGCGCCGGCAGCGCCGTCGGGGACGCGCAGTCGCAGCAGGAGCAGGAGTTCGAGGCCCGGCTTGCCTCCAACGCCCAGCAGATCCTCGACCGGGTGGCCGGCCCCGGCAACGCCGTGGTCTCCGTCCGCGCGGACCTGGACTTCTCCAAGCGGGACACCACCAGCGAGAGCTACGGCTACGTGCCCGGCACGCCGGCCCTCTCGGAGACGAAGACCACCGAGGGGTACACCGGCACCGGTGGTGCCGTCGGCGGAGTGCTCGGCGCCGAGGGCGCCACCACCGGCGGCACCGGCGACTCCACCTACGACAAGGAGTCGACGACGTCGAACAACGCCGTCGGCAAGACCACCGAGACCGTCCAGGGTGCGCCAGGAGCGGTCAACCGGCTGACCGTCTCCGTCGTCATGGACGACGCGGTGGCCGGGACGCTGAACCAGAACACCATCCAGGACCTCGTGGGCAACGCGGTCGGCCTGGACGCCGCCCGGGGCGATGCCATCACGGTCGCCTCGATGGCCTTCGACCAGAGCGCCGCCGAGCAGGCCAGGGCGGACCTGGCAGCGGCCGCGGCTGCCGAGAAGAGCCAGCAGATGTGGTCGATGGTCCGCACCGGCGGGATCGTCGCCGGGATCCTGCTCCTGGTGCTCATCGTGTGGCTGCGCTCGCGCCGCCGCCGCGGTGAGGACTACGAGGAGCTGGAGCTCGAGGACGACGACCTGGAGCTCGACCGCATCCAGGTGCAGAGCATCCGGGACCCGGAGCTGGACGACCAGCAGGCCCGGATGGACCTGGCCAAGCGGGAGAAGGTCCGCGGCGAGATCGCCGAGATGGTCAGCGACCGTCCCGACGAGGTCGCGACCATGCTGCGCGGCTGGTTCGCCGATGCCAAGTGACGAATCACGAAGCCATTCGTCACGTGGGCCGAAGGCCAGCCCCGATGTGCCTGACAGCGCGGCATAGCCGCTCCTATTCCTCACCGGAGGTGGGTCGATGAGCATCGCCAGTGTCGAGCAGCTGGTCGGCATCGCCGGAGCACCCGCCCCGGCGCCGACCGTGGTCTCCCGCAAGGAGCTGCCGGGCCTGCGCAAGGCCGCGGTCTTCCTCGCCCAGCTGTCCAAGGAGGAGGCCGGGGCGGTGCTCGCCCAGCTGCGCCCCTCCGAGGTCGAGAAGCTGACCACCGAGCTGATGCGGCTGCAGGGTGTGGACGCCGGTGACGTCGACGACGTGCTGAACGAGTTCCACACCCTCATGCAGGCCCGGCGCTTCGTCGGCACCGGCGGCGTGGACTTCGCCCGTGAGGTGCTCGCCGCCGGCCTGGGCGAGGAGCGGGCCGAGGGCATCCTGTCCCGGCTCAACGTCGTCTACACCGAGCTGCCGTTCGCCTCGCTGCGCAACAGCGACGTCCGCCAGCTGGTGACCTTCCTCAAGGACGAGCACCCGCAGGTCATCGCCCTGGTGCTGGCGCACCTGCCGGCCGTGCAGTCCGCCGAGGTGTTGTCCGGGTTCACCCCCGACCAGCAGGCCGACGTCGCCTACCGGATCGCGCTGATGGACCGCACCGCACCGGAGATGGTGCGCATGGTCGAGGAGGAGCTGGGCCGCCGGATGGGCTCCCTGCTCGCCTACCAGGACATGGCCACCGTCGGCGGGGTCGAGACACTGGTGGAGATCATCAACCGCTCCGCCCGGCCGACCGAGCGCTCCATCCTCGAGTGGCTGGAGAACAGCGACCCGGAGCTCGCCGAGCGGATCCGCTCGCAGATGTTCGTCTTCGAGGACATCGTCACCATCGACGACCGCTCCCTGCAGCTGGTGCTGCGCGACGTCGAGGCCAACGACCTGGCCACCGCCCTGAAGGGCGTACGGCAGGACGTCCGGGACAAGGTCGTCCGCAACCTCTCCGAGCGGGCCGGCGAGAACCTGCTCGAGGAGATGGAGCTGCTCGGCCCGGTGCGTGCGCGCACGGTCGAGGAGTCGCAGGCCAAGGTCGTCGCCGTCATCCGCACCCTCGAGGAGCAGGGCGCGCTGACGATCTCGCGGGGAGGCGAGGATGACTTCGTCGCCTGAGACGGTGCTGCTGCGGGGGGCGTCGGCCGCGGCGGCCACGC
>JAOPUQ010000341.1 GCA_025963425.1 Modestobacter sp.
GGGCCCGGCCGGCTCCCCGAGCCCGCCGACGTCGCCGCGCTGGCCGCGGTGGTGCTCAGCGCCGGCGCCGCCGCGCTGGCCCCCGATCTCACCGGCCGCCGCGTCGTCATCAGCGCCGGCGGCACACGTGAGCCGCTGGACCCGGTGCGCTACCTCGGCAACCGGTCCTCCGGCCGGCAGGGCTGGGCGCTGGCGCGGGTCGCCGTCGCCCGCGGGGCGGACGTCGTGCTGGTCGCGGCCAACGTCGAGGACCCCGCGCCCTTCGGCGCCCGCGTCGTCCGGGTCGGGACGGCGGAGGAGCTGCGTGCAGCGATGCACGCCGAGACCGCCGGGACGGACGGGTTCGCCGCCGACGTGGTGGTGATGGCCGCCGCGGTCGCGGACTTCCGCCCGGCCAGCGTCGCCGGCACCAAGCTCAAGAAGGGCAGCGCCGCCGAGCCGTCCGCCGTCGAGCTGGTCCGCAACGCCGACGTCCTGGCCGAGTTGGTCACCGCCCGGCCCGCCGGGCAGCTGGTCGTGGGCTTCGCCGCGGAGACCGGCGACGCCGAGGGCGACGTGCTCACCCACGCCCGCGCGAAGCTCGCCCGCAAGGGCGTCGACCTGCTCGTGGTCAACGACGTCTCGGCCGGTCAGGTGTTCGGCCGGGACGACAACGAGGTCACGGTGCTGGCCGCCGACGATAGCGTCACCCCGGTGCCCGCCGGCCGCAAGGACGCGGTGGCGGCGGGCGTCTGGGACGTCGTCGTGCCACGCCTGGCGGCCCGGAACTGATCCACCCGTCCGTCCGGGGTCTCCGCCTCGAACGCCTGTCGGTCTCCGCCGGTAACCTCATCGGTCGGGGCCATCCCCACACCGGACGCGACCAGCGCGCTCGGCAGCCGACTGCAGGGAGTACCCAGTGTCACGCCGTCTCTTCACCTCCGAGTCGGTGACCGAGGGCCACCCGGACAAGATCGCCGACCAGATCAGCGACTCGATCCTGGACGCGATGCTCGAGCAGGACCCGCGCAGCCGGGTGGCCGTCGAGACCATGATCACCACCGGGCAGGTGCACATCGCCGGGGAGGTGACCACCTCCGGCTACGTCGACATCGCCGAGATCGTCCGCAAGACGGTGCTGCGCATCGGGTACGACTCCTCCCGCAAGGGCTTCGACGGTGCCTCCTGCGGTGTCAGCGTCTCCCTCGGGGCACAGTCCCCGGACATCGCACAGGGCGTCGACACCGGCTACGAGGCCCGCACCGCCGGCCTGACGGCCGCCGAGGTGCGGGCCGTGGCGGCCGACGACCTGATCGAGCGTCAGGGCGCCGGCGACCAGGGCCTGATGTTCGGCTACGCCTGCGACGAGACCCCTGAGCTGATGCCGCTGCCGATCGCGCTGGCCCACCGGCTGTCCAAGCGGCTGTCCGCGGTCCGCAAGGACGGCTCGGTGCCCTACCTGCGTCCCGACGGCAAGACCCAGGTCACGGTGGTCTACGAGGACGGCCGCCCGGTCGCGGTGGACACCGTCGTCGTCTCCTCCCAGCACGCGGAGGACATCTCCATCGAGACGCTGCTGGCCCCCGACGTCCAGGAGCTCGTCGTCGAGCCCGAGCTGGCCGCCCTCGGGCTGCCCACCAGCGGCTACCGGCTGCTGGTCAACCCGACCGGCAAGTTCGTGATCGGCGGCCCCATGGGCGACGCCGGGCTGACCGGCCGCAAGATCATCGTCGACACGTACGGCGGCATGGCCCGGCACGGTGGCGGCGCCTTCTCCGGCAAGGACCCGTCGAAGGTCGACCGGTCCGGCGCCTACGCGATGCGCTGGGTGGCCAAGAACGTGGTGGCCGCCGGGCTGGCCCGCCGCTGCGAGGTCCAGGTCGCCTACGCGATCGGCGCCGCGCACCCGGTCGGGCTGTTCGTGGAGACCTTCGGCACCAACACGGTGCCCGAGGAGGCGCTGGAGAAGGCGATCAGCGCGGTGTTCGACCTGCGCCCCGGCGCGATCGTCCGCGACCTGGACCTGCTGCGCCCGATCTACGCCCCGACCGCGGCCTACGGCCACTTCGGCCGCACCGACCTCGACCTGCCCTGGGAACGGCTGGACCGGGTCGAGGCGCTCCGCTCCGCCGTCGGCGTCTGACCGCACTGACCGACCCCGCCGCCTCCCCGGGCCCGACCCGGCACGTCCACGACGACCCGGGCCCCCGCGCACCGCGGGTGGCCCGGGTCGTCGTGGACGTGCCCCTGGCGCATCTGGACCGGCCCTTCGACTACGCGATCCCCGACGAGCTGGCCGACGACGTCCGGGCGGGCTGCCGGGTCCGGGTCCGCTTCGCCGGCAAGCTGGTCGACGGGTTCGTGCTGGCGCTGGGCGACACCACCGAGCACACCGGCAGGCTCGCCCCACTGGCCAAGCTGGTCTCCGGCGAGCCGGTGCTCACCCCCGAGGTGGCGGCCCTGGCCCGGTCGGTCGCCGACCGCTACGCCGGCTCCCTGACCGACGTGCTGCGGCTGGCCGTTCCGCCCCGCCGCGCGGCCGCGGAGAAGCGGGCTCCCGCCGAGGCGCCCGCTGCGCCGGCCCCCCCGGACCCGGCCGGATTCGCCCGCTACCCGACCGGGACACAGCTGCTCACCGCCGTCGCCGAGGGGCGGCCGGCCCGCGCGGTGTGGACGGCGCTGCCCGCCGAGGACTGGCCGGCCCGGCTGGTGGAACTGGCCCAGGCGGCGCTGTCCGGGGGCCGCGGCGCCCTGCTCGTCGTCCCTGACGGCAAGGACCTGGACCGGCTGGCCGCCGCGGCCGAGGCCCGGCTGCCCGCCGGCTCGGTGGCGGTGCTGCGCGCGGACGCCGCGCCCGACGCCCGCTACAGCCGCTTCCTGGCCGCCGCCCGCGGCAGCGCGCAGGTGGTGCTCGGCACCCGCGGCGCGGTGTTCGCCCCCGTCCGGGACCTGGGCCTGGTGGTGGTCTGGGACGACGGGGACGACCTGCACGCCGAACCGCGGGCGCCCTATCCGCATGCCCGGGACGTGCTGGTGCACCGGGCGCACCTGGCCTCGTGCGCCGCGGTGGTCGCCGGCACCGCCCGGACCGCCGAGGCCGCGCTGCTGGTGGAGTCCGGGTGGGCGCACGAGCTCGTCGCCGACCGGGCCACGCTGCGCGCCGTCGCCCCGCGGGTGCAGGCGGTGGGCGATGACGTCGAACAGGCCCGGGACCCGGCCGCCCGCAGCGCCCGGCTGCCCAGCCTGGCGTTCCGGGTGGCCCGCACCGCGCTGGCCGAGGGCGCGCCGGTCCTGGTTCAGGTGCCGCGCGCCGGCTACGCGCCGGGGTTGTCCTGCGAGCGCT
>JAOPUQ010000364.1 GCA_025963425.1 Modestobacter sp.
GACCGAGGATTCCGCGAACCCCGACGTAGTGCTGGTCGGTGGCGGCATCATGAGCGCCACCCTGAGCGCGCTGCTCGGTGTCGTGGCCCCCGACTGGACCGTCACGGTCTTCGAGTCCGGGTCCCAGCTGGCCCGGGAGAGCTCCGACCCCTGGAACAACGCCGGCACCGGCCACTCGGCCCTGTGCGAGCTGAACTACACGCCCGCGAGCCCCGACGGCCGGGTCGACCCGACCAAGGCCGTCACCATCAACGAGCAGTTCCAGCTGTCCCGGCAGTTCTGGTCCTTCCTCGTCCGGGCGGGCCTCACCGGCTCGCCCAAGGACTTCATCACCCCGGTGCCGCACGTCAGCTTCGTCACCGGCGAGGCCGGTCGCAGCTACATGCGGGCCCGCCACAAGGCGCTGGCCGCCGAGCCGCTGTTCGACGGCCTGGAGTACACCGAGGACGCCGCCGAGCTGGACTCCTGGATCCCGCTGATGATGGAGGGCCGGGACCCCGCCCAGGTCGCCGCGGCCACCCGCTCGGTCGCCGGGACCGACGTCGACTTCGGCGCCCTCACGCGGCTGCTGTTCGACCAGTCCGTCGGCCGCGGCGTCCACGTGCACACCGACCACCGCGTCGAGGCGCTGCGGCGCCAGCGCGACGGCCGCTGGACCGTCACCGCCCGCGACACCCGCTCCGGCGAGCGCCGCACCGTGCGCACCCGGTTCGTGTTCGTCGGGGCCGGTGGCGGCGCGCTGCCGCTGCTGCAACGGGCCGGCATCCCCGAGATCCGCGGCTTCGGCGGGTTCCCGGTCAGCGGCCAGTTCCTGCGCACCCGCTCCCCCGAGGTGGTCACCCGGCACCAGGCCAAGGTCTACGGCCAGGCCGCCGTCGGCGCCCCGCCCATGTCGGTGCCGCACCTGGACCTGCGCAACATCGACAACGACCAGTCGCTGCTCTTCGGCCCCTACGCCGGCTTCTCGCCCAAGTTCCTCAAGGCCGGGTCGCTCTGGGATCTGCCGAAGTCGGTCCGGCCCAACAACCTCGGCTCGATGCTGGGCGTCGGGCGGGACAACATCCCGCTGACGAAGTACCTCATCGGCCAGGTCCTGCAGTCCCGCAAGGCGCGACACGCCTCGCTCACCGACTTCGTGCCGCTGGCCGAGCAGGGCGACTGGGAGCTCATCACCGCCGGCCAGCGCGTCCAGGTCATCAAGAAGGACCCGGCCGGCCACGGGGTGCTGCAGTTCGGCACCGAGCTGGTCGTGGGTGGCGAGGGCTCGATCGCCGGCCTGCTGGGCGCCTCCCCCGGCGCCTCCACCGCCGTCGCGGCCATGCTCAACCTGCTCGAGCGCTGCTTCCCCGACCGGGTCGACAGCTGGCGCCCGCTGCTGCAGGAGGCCATCCCCTCCTACGGGCACAAGCTCTCCACCGAGCCCGCGCTGCTGGCGCAGGTCCGCGAGGAGACGATGCGCACGCTGGAGCTCAACGGCTGAGTCGGTGGACGGGTCGTCGGGCCCGCTGACAGCCCCGCCCCTCCAGGCATAGGAAGCTTTCCACCCGGTTTCGGCGCGGAGAGTGGGTGAAGAGCCTCCTATGCCTCGGGGGCGGAGGGCGGGTCGCGGGCCGGGGGCGGCGTCCACCCGCGGTATCGGCCGGTAAGCCCCACTAGTCGACCTCGGTCGCCCGTCCCGCCTCCCCCCGCCAGGTGGCAAGCCGGCCGGCCCGGCTGACTGCCCGCAGCCGGCGCTCGGCCTCCGCCCGGGACGCCCGCGCCGACACCAGCAGCGCCTGGTCGCCACGCATCAGCCGGGTGTTCTCGTCGGGCACGAACGGCCGGCCCTCCCGGACGACGAGCACCACGGCCGCGTCCTCGGGCAGCCGGAGCTCGGGTAGGTAGACACCGTGCAGCCGGGAGGTCTCCGGCACCCGCAGCTGCATCAGCTCCGCGCCCAGCTCGTCCAGCGGCGCGGACTCCACGTCGATGTCCCGCGGGGTGACCGGGGTGGCGATGCGCAGCAGCCGGGCCACGGTCGGCAGCGACCAACCCTGCACGATCGTGAAGACGACGACCAGCACGAACACGGTGTCGAAGACCCGGGTGGCCCCGGGGACCTGCGCGGCGATCGGGAAGGTCGCCAGCACGATCGGCACCGCGCCGCGCAGCCCGGCCCAGGCGATGAAGGCCTGCTGGGACAGCGGCATCCGGAACCACACCAGGCTGGCCAGCACCGACAGCGGCCGGGCCAGCATCAGCAACGCGCCACCGATGAGCAGCGCCGGAAGCAGCGCGTCGCCCAGCCGGGACGGCGACACCAGCAGTCCGAGCAGCACGAACAGTCCGATCTGGGCCAGCGAGGCCAGCCCCTCGGCGAACCCGATGGTGCCGGCCCGGTGCGGCAGCGCCGCGTTCCCGAGCACCAGCCCGCACAGGTAGACCGCCACGAAGCCGGAGGTGTGCGCCAGCGAGGCCGAGGAGAACGCCAGCACGCACAGCGCGAGGGTGGCCAGCGGGTAGAAGCCGACCAGCGGCAGCGCGGTGCGCCGCAGCAGCCAGGCCCCGCCGAACCCGAGCCCCACGCCGATCGCCGTGCCCCCGGCCAGCTCGGCGATCACCTCGGCCAGCACCACGTACCAGGGATGGGTCTCCCCTCCGGTCAGCCGCTCGGAAAGCACCAGCACCAGCAGGATCACCGGGGCGTCGTTGAGCCCGGACTCCACCTCCAGCGCCGCGGCCATCCGCCGGGGCAGCGGCAGCCGGCGCAGGCTGGCGAAGACGGCGGCGGCGTCGGTGGAGGTGACGACGGCGCCCAGCAGCAACGCGAACGGCCAGGAGAAGTCCAGCAGCCAGACCGCGACCGCGGCCACCACGACCACGCTGACCACCACGCCGACGGTGGCCAGCGCGATGCCCGGCCCGATCGCCCGCCGGACGTCGGACCACCGGGTGGTCAGGCCACCCTCGGCCAGGATGACCACCAGCGCGGCCACGCCCAGGGTCTGGGTGAGCTCCACGTCCTCGAACGGGACGCCGACCCCGGCCTCGCCGAGGGCGACACCGAGGGCGAGGTAGAGCAGCAGCGACGGCAACCCGATCCGGTCGGCCAGGCGCAGGGCGACCGCCGAGACCAGCACCACGAGGGACCCGACCGCCAGCGCGACGGTGACCGTGTTGTTCACCCGCGCCCCCTCATGCGGGCAGTCTCCCGTACCGGGATCTCGGGCGCGGAACGGCGCAGTGACCGGAGCGGTACGAACCCGGTGGCGGGGTCGGGGATGATGGGAGCGTGAGTTCGTCAGTTGGTCCGTTCCGGGCACTCCCCCCGCAGGTCGACCTCCCCGCCCTCGAGCACGAGGTCCTCGAGCAGTGGGAGGCCGGCAAGGTCTTCGCCCGCACGCTCGAGGCGTCGGTAGGCAAGCCGCAGTGGGTCTTCTACGAGGGCCCGCCGACCGCCAACGGCCGGCCGGGCACCCACCACATCGAGGCGCGCGCCTTCAAGGACGTCTTCCCCCGGTTCAAGACGATGCAGGGCTGGCACGTGCCCCGCCGGGCCGGTTGGGACTGCCACGGCCTGCCGGTGGAGATCGCCGTCGAGCAGGAGCTCGGCTTCGCCGGCAAGCCCGACATCGAGCGCTTCGGGATCGCCGAGTTCAACGCCAAGTGCCGGGAGTCGGTGGAGCGGCACGTCGACGCCTTCGCCGAGCTCACCGACCGGATGGGCTACTGGGTCGACATGTCGACCGCCTACCGGACGATGGACCCCGGTTACATCCAGAGCGTCTGGTGGTCGCTCAAGCAGGTCTTCGACAAGGGGCTGCTGGTCGAGGACCACCGCGTGGCGCCCTACTGCCCGCGGTGCGGCACCGGGCTGTCCGACCACGAGGTGGCCCAGGGCTACGAGTCGATCACCGACCCGTCGGTGTACGTCCGGCTGCCCGTCACCAGCGGCGAGTGGGCCGGCCGGGCCGACCTGTTGGTCTGGACGACGACGCCCTGGACCCTGCCGTCCAACACAGCGGTCGCGGTCAACCCCGAGGTGGCCTACGTCGTCGTGCGGGCCGGGGAGGACACCCTGGTCGTCGCCGAGCCGCTGGTGGGCGCGGTGTTCGGGGACGCCGACGTCGAGGTGCTGGCGCGGACCTCCGGCCGGGAGTGGGAGTTCGTGCACTACCAGCGGCCCTTCGAGCTGGTGGAGTTCCCCGAGGGGACCGACGCCCACTTCGTCGTCCTGGCCGACTACGTGACCACCGAGGACGGCACCGGCCTGGTGCACCAGTCCCCGGCGTTCGGCGCCGACGACCTCACGGTGTGCCGCGGCTACGGCCTGCCGGTGGTCAACCCGATCGACGCCAGTGGTCACTTCCTGCCCGAGGTGCCGCTGGTCGGCGGCCACTTCTTCAAGTCCGCCGACTCCCGGCTGCTAGCCGACCTGCAGGAGCGCGGCGTGCTGTACCGCGAGCTGCGCTACGAGCACAGCTATCCGCACTGCTGGCGGTGCCACACACCGCTGATGTACTACGCGCAGCCGTCCTGGTACATCCGGACCAGCGCGATCAAGGACCAGCTGCTCGCCGAGAACGAGAAGACGTCCTGGCACCCGGAGAACGTGCAGTGGGGCCGCTACGGCGACTGGCTGCGCAACAACGTCGACTGGGCGCTGTCCCGCGACCGCTACTGGGGCACGCCGCTGCCGATCTGGCGCAACGACGCCGACCCCAGCAGGGTCGTCGTCGTCGCCTCGCTGGCCGAGCTGTCCGAGCTGACCGGCCGGGACCTCGCCGACCTGGACCCGCACCGGCCCTTCATCGACGAGGTCACCTTCACCCGCCCCGGCGAGGAGGGCACCTACCGCCGGGTCCGCCAGGTCATCGACGCCTGGTACGACTCCGGGTCGATGCCGTTCGCCCAGTGGGGCGCCCCGCACCAGAACCAGGCGGAGTTCGAGGCGGCCTACCCGGCGCAGTTCATCTGCGAGGCGATCGACCAGACCCGCGGCTGGTTCTACACGCTGATGGCGATCGGCACCCTCGTGTTCGGGAAGAGCTCCTACGAGGACGTGCTGTGCCTGGGCCACATCCTGGCCGACGACGGCCGGAAGATGAGCAAGCACCTGGGCAACATCCTCGAGCCCATGCCGCTGATGGACCGGCACGGCGCCGACGCCGTCCGCTGGTTCATGCTGGCCGGCGGCTCGCCGTGGTCGGCACGGCGGGTCGGGCACGAGACGCTGTCCGAGGTGGTCCGCAAGGTGCTGCTCACCTACTGGAACACCGCCAGCTTCTTCACCCTCTACGCCGAGACCAACGGCTGGGACCCGCAGGCCTCCCCCGAGCCCGCGCGGGCCGAGCGGCCGCTGCTGGACCGCTGGGCGCTCGCCGAGCTGGCCTCGGTGACCGCCGGGGTGACCGAGGCGCTGGAGGCCTTCGACACCCAGACCGCCGGGCGGCTGCTCGCCGGCTTCGTCGACGACCTGTCCAACTGGTACGTCCGGCGCAGCCGGCGCCGGTTCTGGGACGGCGACGCGGCGGCGATGGCGACCCTGTACGAGGTGCTCGACGGGCTCACCCGGCTGATGGCGCCGTTCACCCCGTTCGTCACCGAGCGGGTGTGGGACGCCGTCGTGGTGCCCGGGGCGGTCGGGCGGGACGGGAAGGAGGCCGCCGTGGACTCGGTGCACCTGGCCAGCTGGCCGGCCGTGGACGCCGAGGCCCGCGACGACGTGCTGGTCGAGCAGGTGGCGCTGGTCCGCCGGCTGGTCGAGCTGGGCCGCTCGGCCCGCACCGCCGCCAAGGCCCGCACCCGGCAGCCACTGGCCCGGGCCCTGGTGGCCGCCCCCGGCTGGGCCCAGCTGCCGCGGGACCTGGTGGCCGAGGTCGCCGACGAGCTCAACGTCGCCGAGCTGACCGAGCTGTCGGCCGTGGCCGGCGGGCTGGTCGACGTCTCGGTGAAGGTCGACTTCCGCGCCGTCGGGCGCCGGCTGGGCAAGCAGGTGCAGGCCGTGGCCACCGCCGTGGCCGCCGCCGACGCCGCCGAGCTGGTGGCGGCCTACCGGGCCGGCACGGCCACCGTGCAGGTGGAGGGGGCCCCCGTCCCGCTCGAGGACGGCGACCTGGTGGTCACCGAGACCCCGCGCGAGGGCTGGACGGTCGCCTCGGCCGGCGGACTGACCGTGGCACTGGACCTCACGCTCACCCCGGAGCTCGAGCGCGCCGGCCTGGTGCGCGAGGTGGTCCGGCTGGTCCAGGACGCCCGCAAGAGCGGCGGCCTGGCGGTCAGCGACCGGATCGAGCTGTGGTGGACCGGCGACGGTGCCCTCGCGCAGGCGCTCACCGAGCACGCCGGGCAGCTGTCCGGTGAGGTGCTCGCCACCACGGTCCACGCCGGGACGGCGGGCACCGGCGAGGGCGTCGAGGGGCCGCAGGGCTCCCGGTTCTGGGTCGCGCGCGCCGGAAACTGAGCACCCACCGGAGGTGAGTGCCCGCCGGCTCAGCGACCGGCGGTTCAGCGACCGGCGCGGCGGGACCGCTCCACCTGGGCCAGGTGCCGGTCGGGGGTGCAGGCGCCGCACGGGGTGAACCCGTCGGTCCGCGCCTCGACCATCGGCATCGGAAAGGTCGCCTGGCCGGCCAGGTGCCGGCAGCCGGCGAGGTGGTAGCGCGGGTGCTCGTCGATGACCAGCACCTCATCGGTGAGGTCGAGGACGACCAGCAGGTCGGTCACCTCGACCACCTCCACCGGCGGCTCACCGTGCGGGCCCGCCGCCGCGGGGGCTGCCGATGCGTGCGCTGCCGGTGTCGGGGGCACCGCCGGTTCCGGTTCCTGGCTCGGCGCGACGGTGGCCGCAGGCTCGCGGGGCTCGGCCGGCCTGGTGCCTGCAGACGCGTTGGCCGGTGCCGTGGTGGTGGTCCCGGTGGCCGTCGCCGCGGTGTCCCCGGCCGGCTTCCGCCCGGGCCGCCTGCCCGTGGCGCGGGCTGCCTTCCGCCGGCGCACCTCCCCCACGGCCAGCACGACCGCGGCCAGCGCGCTGGCCGCGAACGAGCCCCACTGCATCGTGGTCGACCCATCCGTCAGTCCGACGGCCAGCAATCCGACGGCGACGAGCAACAGGACTGCCGCGAGCAAGATCACAGTCGCATGCTATCGGGGCCGGGCCGCGGCAGCCGGTCGGCGGACATGACAGAGCCCCGCCGGACCGGGTCCGGCGGGGCTCTGTACGGGTCGGTCAGGCGCCGACGTGCTGGTTCTGCCGGCTGTTGGACGACGGCTCGGCCGAGCCGCGGCTGTCCAGGTCACGCAGGTGCGACTCGAGATAGGACCGCAGGCGGGTGCGGTACTCGCGCTCGAAGGTGCGCAGCTCGTCGACCTTGCGCTCCAGGCTGGCGCGCTTCTCCTCCAGCGACCCCATGGCCTCGACGTGCTTGCGCTCGGCGTCCTGGTTGAGGGCCGCGGCCTTCGCCCGGGCCTCGCGCTCCATCGTGTCGGCGCGGGTGCGGGAGTCACCGAGCATCGCGTCGGCGCGGGACTTGGCCTCGCCGACCATCTGCTCGCTCTTGGCGCGGGCCTCGGCCAGCATCCGCTCGCTGTTGGTCTTGGCGCTGCCGACCATCTGGTCGGCCTGGGTCTTGGCCTCGTTGACGTAGCGCTCGGCGGTCTCGCTGGCCAGGCTCAGCATGCGCGAGGCGCGGATGCTGTCGTCCTCGCGGACCGACGCCGCGGTGGGGGCGGCCGCGGGCGGCGGGGGCGGCGCGGCGACGGTCATCGGCGCGGACTCGACCGGCCGCTCGTCGGTGCGCGGACCGCTGCCACCGGAGGCGCGCAGGTCGTTGTTCTCCTCGATGAGCCGGGCGAGCTCGGCCTCGACGACGTCGAGGAAGGCGTCCACCTCGTCCTCGTCGTAGCCGCGCTTGCCGATCGGCGGCTTCTTGAAGACGACGTTGTGCACGTCGGCGGGCGTCAGTGGCATGGGGCTCACCTCAGGTCGGACGAGTGGAACGGGGGACGGACGTTGACGGGGCGGACCACTCTCGGTCCACCTCCCGTTCCGGGTGGGCACGGGTGGCGGTCGCACGCCCTCATACGGCTGCGATCGCGCTGTTGAGCAGGCCGCGCAGCAGGAACACGACGATCAGAAGCACCATAAACCCGAGGTCCAAGCGGATGGACCCAAGGTTCAGCGGCGGGATGACCTTGCGCACAGCCTTCAGCGGCGGGTCGGTCGTGGCGTAGACGACCTCCAGGCCCGCGGCAACCAGGCCCTGCGGACGCCAGCTGCGCGCCAGCACCATCACCCAGTCGACGACGAAGCGCGCGAACAGCAGGATCAGGAAGACGAGCAGCACCGATGACAGGATCTGCAGTAGGAGAGCCACGGTCCTCGCTCGTTCGGGGCACCTCGTGGACGGTGTCCACGACGGTGCACGCGGTTCAGGACTGGTTGAAGAACCCGCCCTCACGGATGCGGGCCTTGTCCTCAGCCGTCACGTCGACGTCCTGCGGACTGAGCAGGAACACCTTGGCCGTGACGCGCTCGATACTACCGTGCAGTCCGAAGGTCAGGCCGATGGCGAAGTCCACGAGCCGCTTGGCGTCCGCGTGCTCCATCTCGGTGAGGTTCATGATCACCGGCATGCCGTCCCGGAACCGCTCACCGA
>JAOPUQ010000405.1 GCA_025963425.1 Modestobacter sp.
TACCGCTACCCGGTATCGGTTGTACCTGCAGTTCAAGCACGCGGGTCAGGTCCACACCGCGGAGTTCACGCGATGAGCACGTCGATCGAACTGCCGATCACGGGCATGACCTGCGCGTCGTGCGCGAACCGGATCGAGCGCAAGCTCAACAAGCTCGACGGCGTGCAGGCCAGCGTCAACTACGCCACCGAAGCGGCCACCGTCCGCTTCGACCCGGCGCGGGTGGACACCGACCGGCTGCTGGCCACGGTCTTCGCCGCCGGCTACTCCGCCGCGCTGCCCACACCGCCGTCCGCGGACGTGCCGACGACCGACGCCGACCCGGATGCGCCGCTGCGCTGCCGGCTCCTGGTCAGCGCCGCGCTGGCGGTGCCGGTCGTCGTGCTGTCCATGGTCCCGGCGCTGCAGTTCGACAACTGGCAGTGGCTGGCGCTCACCCTGGCCAGCCCGGTCGCGGTCTGGGGGGCCTGGCCCTTCCACCGCGCCGCCGTCGTCAACGCCCGGCACGGTGCCAGCACGATGGACACCCTGGTCTCGATCGGCATCGCCGCGGCCTACCTCTGGTCGCTGTGGGCGCTGTTCCTCGGCGACGCGGGCATGCCGGGCATGCGGATGTCCTTCTCGCTGCTCGCCCCGCAGGGGTCCGGTTCCGACGAGCTCTACCTCGAGGTCGCCTCCGCGGTGACCGTCTTCCTGCTGGCCGGCCGTTTCGCCGAGGCCCGCGCCAAGCGGCGCTCCGGCGCGGCACTCGAGGCGCTGCTCGCCCTGGGCGCCAAGGACGCCACCGTGCTGCGGGACGGCCGCGAGGTGCCGGTGTCGATCGATCAGCTGCGCGTCGGTGACCAGTTCGTCGTGCGGCCGGGGGAGAAGATCGCCACCGACGGCGTCGTCGTCAACGGCCGGTCCGCCGTCGACCTGTCGATGCTCACCGGCGAGAGCATGCCGGTCGAGGTCGCCGCTGGCGACCGGGTCACCGGCGCGACCGTCAACGTCGGCGGCCGGCTCGTCGTCGCCGCCGACCGGGTCGGCGCCGAGACCACGCTGGCCCAGCTCGGCCGGCTGGTCACCGCGGCGCAGAGCGGCAAGGCCCCCGTGCAGCGACTGGCCGACCGCGTGTCGGCGGTGTTCGTGCCCGTCGTCCTGGGCATCGCCGTGCTGACCCTGGCCGGCTGGCTGCTGGCCACCGGTGATGTGACCGCCGCCTTCACCGCGGCCGTCGCCGTCCTGGTCATCGCCTGCCCGTGCGCCCTCGGTCTGGCCACCCCCACCGCGCTGCTGGTCGGCACCGGCCGCGGCGCCCAGCTCGGGGTGCTCATCAAGGGCCCCGAGGTGCTGGAGAGCACCCGGACGGTCGACACCGTCGTGCTCGACAAGACCGGCACGGTCACCACCGCGCAGATGAGCGTGGTCCAGGTGGCCGGCCACCCCGACACCCTGCGCCTGGCCGCGGCCGTCGAGGCCGGGTCCGAGCACCCGATCGCCCGCGCCGTGGTCACCGCCGCCGGGACCCCGCCGGCTCCGGTCGACGACTTCGCCAACCGGCCCGGTCAGGGCGTCAGTGGCCGGGTCGACGGGCACGACGTGGTGATCGGCTGCCGCGCGGACCTGCCGCCGGTGTCCGGCGAGCTCGCCGCCGTCGTGCGGGCCGCGGAGGCCGCCGGCCGCACCGCGGTCCAGGTCGCCTGGGACGGCGAGGTGCGCGGCGTTCTTGTCGTCGCCGACACCGTGAAGCCGACCAGCGCGGGTGCGATCCGGCGGCTGCGCGCACTGGGCCTGTCCCCGGTGCTGGTGACCGGTGACAACCCGGGAGCCGCCGCGGCGGTCGCCCGCGAGGTCGGCCTGGACCCCGACCGCGGCGAGGTGGTCGCCGGGGTGCTGCCCGCCGGCAAGGTGGACGTCGTCGCGCGCCTGCAGGCACAGGGCCGGGTCGTCGCCATGGTCGGGGACGGCGTGAACGACGCCCCGGCACTGGCCCAGGCCGACCTGGGGCTGGCGATGGGCTCGGGCACCGACGTGGCGATCGAGGCGGGCGACCTGACCCTGGTGCGCGCCGACCTGGACGCCGCCGTGGACGCCATCCGGCTGTCCCGGCGCACCCTGGCGGTCATCAAGGGCAACCTGTTCTGGGCGTTCGCCTACAACGTCGCCCTGGTGCCGCTGGCGGCACTGGGCTTCCTGAACCCGCTGCTGGCCGGGTTGGCGATGGCGGCGTCCTCGGTGCTGGTGGTCACCAACAGCCTGCGGCTACGGCGCTTCCAGCCCACGCGCTGAGCCCGCGGGCTCAGTGCGCGACGCCGCAGCTGCTCTGCACCAGCGGCAGGACGACCTTGGCCAGCACCTCGTCGGCGTAGGCGTTGTCGACCGGCCGCCTGCTGAACAGCCACCGCTGCAGGATCAACGCCGAGGCGCTGGTGGCGACTGCCGTGCCGACGACCCCGGCCCCGACCTCGCCGCGCTCCTCGGCCCGCGTCCAGACCGTGCGGAACGACGAGCTCCACTGGCCCATCGGGCCCTTCTGGAAGGCCGCACGCAGCTCCGGCTCGTGCGGCAGGGCCGAGAGCAGGGAGAGGGTGGCGGCGCCGAGCGGCCCGTTGACCGTGGCGACCATCCAGTGCAGCAGGATGCGCAGGTCCTCTTCCAGGGACCCGGTGTCCGGGCTGATGGGCGGCTCGGCGCGCAGTGAGCTGACCGCGTCGGCCACCAGGTCGGTCTTGGTGCGCCACCGGCGGTAGATCGTCGCCTTGCCCACCCCGGCCTCGGTGGCCACCGCGTCCATGGTCAGCCCGGCGTAGCCGGCCTCGGCGAGCACCGTGAGGATCGCTGCGCGGATCGCACCGTCCCGGCTGGGGTCGCGCGGGCGGCCACCGCGTCCGGCCGGCGCCACGTCGCCGCTGGTGGGAGGGGACGGCACGCCGCACATCGTAGTCATAGTGATCTTCCTCGGGGCCAGGCGCCGTCCGTGCAGGTCATCCGGCCTTCCGCGCGCCTGAGCGCAGTCGGTGGGAACGTCGGTCATCCTGCAGCGGTGAGCGGTCCCGCCGACGTCGTCCGCCCCTCCTGGGACACCCCGCAGCGCGCCACCCGACTGCTGCTGGCCAGCACGCTGGAGCACGTGCTGCCCACCATCGCCCGCACTGCCGGCACCCTGCACCTGGACGTCTACGCCGACCCCGGCCTGCTGGAGGTCGTCGACCCCGAGCCCGACGGCCGGCGGCTGCTCCGGCTGCTGCAGCGGCTGGCCCGCGAGCTGACCGTGGCCGAGACCGAGGCGGTGCGGGTCGCCGCCGACCCGCCCGAGGACGCCAACGCACTGGCCACCCGACTGCTCACCGCCCCCTCGCTGGCCGTCGAACTGGCCCGCCGCGGCGTGACGGTGGAGGTCGGGGTGCTCACCGACGCCGAGCTCTGGCCGGTCTACCAGCCGATCGTGTCGCTGGCCGACGGCACCGTCGTGGCCTACGAGGCGCTGCTGCGCGGCCGGGCCGACGGGCGCGAGGTTGGGGGCGGGGACCTGTTCTTCCTGGCCGAGTCGGCCGGCTGGCTGCCCCGGCTGGACCGCATCGCCCGGGAGGCGGCGATCCGCGGCGCGGCCGGCTGGCTGGGCAGCGCCGACCTCTACGTCAACAGCAACCCCTCGGCGGTGTACCGCCCGCAGGTCTGCCTGGCCGGCACCGAGCGGGCCGTGCACGACAGCGGCCTGTCCCCGGGGCAGCTGGTCTTCGAGGTCGTCGAGTCCCACGCCATCACCGACCGCGGTCACCTGCTGTCGGTGCTGGAGCACCACCGGTCGCTGGGCTGGCGGGTCGCGCTGGACGACGTGGGCGCCGGCTGGTCGAGCCTGGCCCTGGTGTCCGCCGTCCGGCCCGACGTGGTCAAGCTGGACAAGGAGCTCGTCGCCCGGCTGACCGACGCCGGCCCCAAGGCGGTCGCCCGCTCGGTGATCAGCCTGGCCCACGGCCTGGGCGCGGTGGTCGTGGCCGAGGGCGTGGAGTCCGAGCGGGTGGCCGACGAGGTGCGCGAGCTGGGTGCCGACCTCGGGCAGGGTTGGTTCTTCGGCCGGCCGGCGCGGCCCGAGCCCGAGGTCGAGCAGGAGCTCACGGTCGCCTGAGCGGGTCGGCCATGACCAGTGACCTGATCGTGTGGGTACCTACCTCACGGCCGGCCACCGGGTAGGTGCCTCCATGACCAGGTGAGGTGATCCCGGGCGGCACCGGGCAGGTCACGGGCAGCCGGTGTTCCAGCCGGTCAGCGCGGGCCGTTCACGCTCGTGGCCGAGGACGCCGTAGCGGCCGGGGGCCAGCGGGAACAGTGCCCCGGCCTCGGGCCCGAGCCGCAGCCAGCGCGCGGTCAGGATGCGCAGCACGTGCCCGTGGGCGACCAGGGCGACGTCCCCGTCGGCCAGCAGCGGCCGGACCCGGTCCAGCACCCGGTCGACCCGCGTCGCCACCTGCGCCAGATTCTCACCGGGGGTCTCCCCGGGCACGGTGCCGTCGGCCCACAGCGACCAGGGGCGCCCCAGACCGTCGATGATCTCCGGCGTCGTCAGGCCCTCGTAGCCGCCGTAGTCGACCTCGACCAGGTCCGGCTCGAGCGCGGTCTCGACGTTGCCGTCGAACAAGCCGGCCAGCTCGGCGGTGCGCCGGGCGCGCAGCAGCGGGCTGACGAAGGCGTGCGTGATCTGCCGCTGTCCGAGCACGGACCGCAGCCGGCGGGCATCATCCTCACCCTCGGGCAGCAGCGGCAGGTCGGTCACCCCGGTGTGCTGCCCGCTCCTGCTCCACTCGGTCTGTCCGTGCCGGACGACAACCAGCTCACCCACGGGAACCCCTTCCTGACGGGACCTCGGCCGGTCCCGCGACGACGAGGGCAGGTGCGGCCGGCCGGCCCCCGGCAGCCGGGACACCGGCGACCGCCATCACCGCCACCGCCCCGAGGATGACCAGCAACGGGACGGTCCAACCACCCGAGGCGTCGTGCACCGCGCCGATGATCAGCGGACCGGTCGCCGCGACGGTGTATCCGCCGCCCTGGACCATCGCCGACATCCGCCGGTTCTCCGTCAGGTCGCGGGACCGACGCACGATCGCGATGAAGATGATCGTCATGCCACCGCCCTGGGCGGCACCGGCCAGCGAGCACCACAGTGGCCACAGCGACGGCGCGAGCAGCAACCCGAGCGGCAGTGTCGCCCACAGCCCGGTGACCGCCAGCAGCACCAGGGATGGCCGGCCCCACCACGCCACCAGTGCCGGGACGGCGAAGGCGCCGGCGATCGCCACTACCTGGAACAACGACGAGCTGGCCCCAGCCTCGGCCCGGGAGAGCCCCTGCTCGTCGGCCAGCAGACTGGGCAGCCACGCGGTCGCGCCGTAATAGCTGACCGCCTGGCCGGCGAAGGCGATCGTCAGGCCCCAGGCGACCGGCCGCCGCCACGGTCCGCCGGCGGGTGCGACCGCGGCCGGGACGGGGTCGACGACGCCGGCCTCCTCGGCCGCGGCCGCGGTCGCGGTGCTGCG
>JAOPUQ010000428.1 GCA_025963425.1 Modestobacter sp.
CAGCACGGCCCCGCTGCCCGCCACGGGGGCCGCGCCGGCCTCGGTTTGCACCCGGCGCAGCAGCTCCCCGTTGGCGCGCAGGCGCTCCATCCGCTCGGGCTCCCGGCGCAGCACCCGCAGCGCCGCGAGGGCGGCGGCCACCGCGGCCGGGTCGTTGGCGGCGCTGAAGACGTAGGGCAGCGCCGCGGAACGGATGCCGTCGGCCACGGCCCGTGAGGTGAGCACCGCACCCCCCACGCTGGCCAGGGACTTGCTGAACGCGACCGTCACGGCGTCGACCCGGTCGCGCACGCCGGCCGCCTCGGCCGCGCCGCACCCGGTGGCGCCCAGGACGCCGAGGCCGTGCGCCTCGTCCACGACCAGCCGGGCCGACCAGCGGGCACACACGGTCGCGAGCTCGCGCAGCGGCGCGGTCTCCCCGGTCATCGAGTAGACGCCGTCGACGACGACCACGGCACCCGCGTCCGGGTCGAGCCGCTCCAGCCGAGCGACCAGGGACGCCACCGAGTTGTGCCGGAAGCGCACCACCGTCCCCCTGCTGGCCGCCGCGGCGGCGTGCACGCTGGCGTGTGCGTGGGCGTCGACGAGCAGCACGTCGCCGGGCGCGCCGACCGTCGAGAGCATCGCGAGGTTCGCGTTGATCCCCGAGGAGGTGAGGACCGCCGCCTCGGTGCCGGCGTGGTCGGCGAGCTCCTCCTCCAGCGTCAGGTGCAGCCGGGTGGTGCCGTTGAGGACCCGGCTGCCCGAGGAGCTCGTGCCGTAGCGGCGCAGCGCGGCCACCGCGGCCTCGACCACCTGCGGGTCACCGGCCAGGCCCAGGTAGTTGGTGCTTCCGAGGTTGACCCGCGTGCGGCCGTCGTCGAAGAGCGTCTCCGGCAGCGGCGCCCCGGCCGCGGGTACCGCGGCCGCTCGGGACCACCCTGGCGACCGTCACGGTCCGTGGTCAAGGCATCGCGTGGGATCCACCGGGCGTCACACGAGCAGGTGCAGGGCGGGCTTGCGTGTGGGGGGTGGGTGAGCGGGTGGCCCTGATCGGGTGACACGCGCGGGTGCCACCCGATCAGGGACGCGCGGGCTCGGTGTCGGGCCGGGCGGCGGCGGGGGTGGTCGCGCCGGCGGCCAGGGCGTGCCGGCCGGGCATCCAGACCAGGACGACGGCGGCCGCGACCAGCGCGGCGGCCACCGTGCCGAACGCGGTCAGATGCATGGCGCCGACGAAGGCGTCCCGGGCAGGCGCGGCGACGGCAGCGGCCGCCCGCGCCACCTCGGGGTCGCCATCCTGCGCCAACTGCACCGCGCCGAGCGTCGCCACGATCGATTCGCGGGCCTCGTCCCGGGCACCGGCCGGCAGCCCCTCGACCGCGTTCCCGAGCCGGGTGGCGTAGGCCGAGGCCATCACCGAGCCGAGGATGGCCACCCCCAGCGCGCCGCCCACCTGGCGCACGGAGTTGTTCACCGCGGCCCCGGCGCCGGCCTTCTCCCGCGGCACCACGGACATGATCGCCTCGGTCGCCGGGGCCAGCACCAGCCCCATGCCCGCGCCCTGCACCGCCAGGTCGGCCAGCACCAGCCACAGCGGGGCGGTCTGGTCCAGCAGCTGGACCCCGGCGAAGGAGACGGCGACGAGCAGGAAGCCGGCGGCGACGACGACCCGGGGGCCCAGGCGCGCGGACAGCTTGGAGCTCTGCGGCGCCATCACCGCCATCCCCACGGCCACCGGGATCAGCGCGGCGCCGCTCTGCAGCGGTGAGTAGCCGCGCGCGCCCTGCAGGTAGAAGACGAGGTAGAACGTGGCCCCCTGCAGGGCGAAGAAGTTCAGGGCCAGGGCCCCGGCGGAGGCGGAGAAGGCCGGGTCGCGGAAGAGGCTGACGTCCAGCGCCGGGTGCTCGGTCCGCCGCTGCCACCAGACGAACACCGCGAGCAGCACGAGCCCGCCGGCGAGCGGCCCCAGGACGCCCGGCGTCGTCCAGCCGGCTCCCCCGCCGCCGCGGATGATCCCGAACACCAGCCCGGCCAGCGCGGCGATCGACAGCAGCACGCCGGGCACGTCGAGCCGGCCCGGCGAGGGGTCCTTGGACTCGGGGACGACGAGCAGGATGCCGGCCGCGCCGAGCGCGGCGACCGGGACGCCGAGCAGGAAGACCGCGCCCCACCAGAAGTGCTCGAGCACCAGCCCGCCGGCCAGCGGCCCACCTGCCACGCCGATGCCGGCTGCGCCGGCCCACACCCCGATGGCCCGCCCGCGCTCCCCGGCGGGGAAGACGTTGGTGATGACGGCCAGGGTGGCCGGCTGGACGGCGGCACCGCCGACGCCCATCAGTGCCCGCCAGGCGATGAGCTCGATCGCCGAGCCGCTGAAGGCGGCCAGCACCGAGCCGACCGCGAAGATCGCCAGCCCGGCCAGCAGCACCTTGCGCCGGCCGATCCGGTCACCGACGACGCCCCAGCTGAAGAGCAGCCCGGCGAAGACCAGGATGTAGGAGTCGATGGCCCACTGGAGCTCGCCCTGGGTGGCCGACAGCTCGCGCTGCAGGGTCGGCAGGGCCACGTTGAGGATCGTGTTGCCCATGATCACCATGAGCAGGCAGACGATCATGGTGGTCAGCACCCACCAGCGCTTGTCGTAGCCGGCCGGCAGCTCGGCCGCCTCCGGTGCCGCCGACCGCGTCTGGGGCCCGCTCACTCGGTCGCCGACTCCCCCGCCGACTCCGCCGCCCGCGCGGCCTGGCCCTGCGGGTCGGCGAACGCGGCGAAGGCCGCCAGGTTGCGCAGCGACTCACCGCGCTTGACCCGCCAGGCCCACTCCCGCCGGATCGAGGTGCCGAAGCCGATCTCCAGCATGGTGTTGAAGTGCTCGTCGGCGTAGGTCAGCACCGACCCCAGCAGCTTGTCGATCTCCTCCGGGGTGACCGCGCCGTGGCCGAGCCGGCCGGTGAGGTACACGTCGCCGACGCTGTCGATGGAGTAGCTGACCCCGTACATCCGCGCATTGTGCTGCAGCAGCCACGCCCACAGCTGCTCGCGGTTCTCGTCGGGCTGACGGCAGACGAAGGCCTCGATCCGGAAGCCGTGTTCTCCGACGATGAGCCCCACCACCGTCTTGAGCTTCTTGACCCCGGGCAGGGTCACCACGAACCGGCCGGGTTGGGTCTGCTCGTATTCGAGCTCGGCGTCCCGCAGCGCACCGTCGACCACCGCGGCCAGCTCGGCGACGCTGCGCTCGCTCATCGCGCGGCGCTGTTGCCGGACAGCAGCCGGACGGCGTCCCGGACGGTGCGCTCCCGGCTCCCGGCCAGGGGCTGCTGCGCCATCTCGACCATCGCCGCGGCGTAGGCGTCGACGAGGGAGTCGACGGTGCGGTCCCAGCTGAACCGGGAGGCGTGCCGGCGGGCGCCGGCGGCGAGCAGCTCCCGGCCGGCGAGCACCCGGCGGATGGCCGCGGCGTAGTCGCCGGGGTCCCGGCCGGCGACGAGCAGGCCGGAGACGCCGTCGTCCACGGCGGTGTGCAGGCCACCGACGGCGGCGGCCACGACCGGCGTCCCGCAGGCCTGCGCCTCCAGCGCGACCAGCCCGTAGGACTCGTTGTGGCTGGGGACGACGGCCACGTCAGCGGCCCCGTAGTGCTCGGCCAGCTGCTCGGGCGGCTGCGGCGGGAGGAACCGCACCACGTCGGTGACGCCGAGGGAGACCGCGAGCTCCTGCAGCCGGCGGGGCTCGGCCAGGCCGGAGCCGCTGGGCGCACCGACCACGAGCACCTGCAGCTTCGCGCGCAGGCCCGGGTCGTCGGCGAGCATCCGGGCGGCGGCCTCCAGCAGCAGATCCGGACCCTTGAGTGGCTGGATGCGCCCGACGAACAGCAGCACGACGGCGTCGGCGGGCACCCCGATCCGGCGCCGGGCGCGCTGCCGGTCGCCGGGGCTGAACCGCTGCAGGTCGACCCCCGGCGGGATGACGAGCGTGCGCTCCGGGTCGGCGTCGTACCAGCGGACCAGCTGGGAGGCCTCGTCGGCGGTGTTGGCCACCAGCCGGTCGGCCTCGGCGACGACCTGCTCCTCGCCGATCACCCGGGCGCGCGGCTCGGGGGCGTCACCTTCGGCCAGCGCGGCGTTCTTCACCTTGGCCAGGGTGTGCGCGGAGTGGACCAGCGGGACGCCCCACCGGTCGCGGGCCAGCCAGCCCACCTGGCCGGAGAGCCAGTAGTGGGAGTGGACGACGTCGAAGTGGCCCGGCTCGTGCTGGGCCTCCTCGCGCAGCACGGCGGCGGTGAAGGCGCACAGCTGGGCGGGCAGGTCGTCCTTGCCCAGGCCCTCGAACGGCCCGGCGCTGACGTGCCGGACGGTGACGCCCGGGCTCATCTCGACCACCGGCGGGAGGTCGCTGGAGGTGGCCCGGGTGAAGACGTCGACGGCTATGCCACGCTCGGCCAGGCGCCGGGAGACCTCGACGATGTAGACGTTCATCCCGCCGGCGTCACCGGCACCGGGCTGGTCCAGCGGGCTGGTGTGCACCGAGAGGGTGGCCACGCGGCGGGGCAGCGGGGACGGCGGCGGAGCCGGCTCGTTGCGCCAGGCAGGACGGGGATGCCGGCGAACGGGCACGTGTCTCCTCCCGCGCGGGCATGTGGTTGGCGCCCGGACGGGGCACCCTGTCGACGCCCCAGTCTGCATCAGCGCCAGGATGGTCACATGTCCAGCCCCACCAGCCCGTCCTCCGGTGCCGTCCCGTTCCCCGGGCGAGGGAGGGTCGCCGTCGTCACCGGCGCCTCCAGCGGCATCGGCGCGGCCACCGCGACCCGGCTTGCCGCGGAGGGTTTCGACGTCGTCCTCGGTGCCCGGCGGATCGACCGGCTGACCGCGCTGGCCGAGCGGATCGGCGGCCGCGCGGTGCAGCTGGACGTGACCGATGCCACGTCGGTGGCCGCGTTCGCCGACGGCCTGGACCGGGTCGACGTGCTGGTCAACAACGCCGGCGGCGCCTTCGACGCCGCACCCGTCGCCGAGGCCGACCTGGATTCCTGGCAACGCACCTACGACGTCAACGTGCTGGGCACGGTGCGGCTGACCAAGGCGCTGCTGCCGGCGCTGCGGGCCTCCGGCGCGGGCGATCTGGTCTTTGTCGGGTCCACGGCTGGGCTGATCAGCTACGAGGGCGGGGCGTCCTACACCGCGGCCAAGCACGCGGTGCACACGCTGGCCGAGACGCTGCGGCTGGAGCTGGTCTACGAACCGGTGCGGGTGGTGGAGATCGCGCCGGGGATGGTCAGGACCGAGGAGTTCACGCTCAACCGCACGGGATCGCAGGAGCAGACGGACGCCGTCTACCAGGGGGTCCGCGAGCCGCTGGTGGCCGAGGACGTCGCCGACTGCATCGCCTGGGCCGTCACCCGCCCGCACCACGTGAACGTCGACCTGCTGGTCGTGCGCCCGCGGGCCCAGGCCGCCCAGCACAAGGTCGCCCGCGAGGAGTGACGCCTCCCCACGGCGACTGACAGTGGCCGTCCGGGCGGGTCACAGCCTGTTCCCAGCTGCTGGGAGCACAGTTCGTGCCGTCCCCCGGACGTCGACGGCAGGGAGCGCGCGGTGGACGAGCTGTGGCGCCGCTTCGGCGGGCTGTCCCTCGTGCACGGGGCGGTGCCGCCCGTCCTGACCGCCGGCGTCGTCGTCGGCCTCCTCGCGCTGGTGACACTGCGCCGCTCCCGCCGGTGGTACCTGCGGTCGGTGCCCCTGGCCGTCCTGGCCGCGCTCCTGCTGCTGGCGGTAGGGGAGCTGGGGTTGGCGGTGCTGAAGCCCTTCCCGGACCGGCTTCCCTGGATCGTCCCCGGATGGGTGGGTGCCGCGCTCCTGGGCCTGTGCCTGGCGGTGGCGGGATGGCGGCGGCAGCGCACACGCCGCCGCGTCCTGGCCGCGCTCGCGTTGCTCCTCGTGCTCGCTGGTTCAGCCAACGCGGTCAACCGCGTCTACGCGCCGTTCCCCACGGTCGCCGCGGCCCTGCAGCTGCCCCCGCACGACATGGTTCCTTCCAGCAGCGTGCTCACCGCACCGGGCCTGGGGGCCGCCGCAGCCGCCGTCCCCGCTCCCGAGAGCCGCCCGCTCGCCGCCCGCTGGCAGCCACCGGCGGGCATGCCGCGGACCGGGGCCGTCACCGAGGTGACCATCCCGGGCGTCCGGTCGGGTTTCACCACCCGACCCGCCTGGCTCTACGTGCCCCCGGCGTACCTGACGGCCCAACGGCCGCTGCTGCCGGTCCTGGTCCTGCTGAGCGGGCAGCCGGGCAGCCCCCGTGACTGGGTGGACGCCGGCGGGGTGACAAAGGTGATGAACGCCTTCGCCGCCGCCCACTCCGGGCTCGCCCCCGTCGTGGTGATGCCGGACGCCCTGGGCGCAGAGACGGCGAACCCGTTGTGCATGGACTCCCGGCTCGGCGCGGCCGACACCTATCTGTCCGTCGACGTCCCCGCCTTCATCGGCAGCAGACTCCAGGTCGACCCGGACCGTGCCCACTGGTCGGTCGGTGGCTTCTCCTACGGCGGGACGTGCGCGCTGCAGCTGGCCGTCGCCCATCCGGACCTGTTCCCGACCTTCCTGGACATCTCCGGTCAGCAGCGACCCACCCTCGGCAACCCGGCGAGGACCGTGGCCAAGGCCTTCGGCGGCGACCAGGCCGCCCTCGACGCCGTCGACCCGCTGCACGAGCTGGCCGGCCGCCGGCTCCCCGGCACCAGGGCGCTGCTCACCGTCGGCGCCCACGACGCCCGGTTCCAGGCGCAGGCCGCCACCGTGCGTACGGCGCTGACCGCCGCGGGAGCCGACGTCACCTCCGCCGAGGTCCCCGGCGGCCACTCCTGGACGGTGGCCTCCGCCGCGCTGGCCCAGGCCCTGCCCACGATCGCCCAGCGCACCGGGTTGACCGGATGACCCGCCGCCCCGACAGCGTCCCCTCGTCGCGGCGCGCCGCGGACGCCGTGTCCGCGCTGGCCGTGGCCGGCCGTCACTGCCCGGTCACGGCCGCACTGCTGCTGGCGTTGCTGATGACCGCCCCCCTGGTCGACGCCCTGGCGGGGAGCGGCGCGGTCCGGGCGCTGTCGACCGGCGTCCCCGCGCTGGCCGCCGGTCGGTGGGAGACCATGCTGACGGCGGCGCTCGTCGTACCCGGGTACGCCGCCCGGGGCCTCACGACGATCGTCGTCCTGGCCCTGCTGGCGCCGGTGGAACGCCGGTTCGGGTCGCGCCGGCTGGCGCTGTGCCTCGTGGTCGGGCAGGTGGTCGCGACCGGGACCGGGCTGGGCCTGGTCACCCTGCTCGGTCTCGGCGGGGAGCGGTGGGCGCAGCTGCTCGCCGGCCAGCTCGCCACCGGTCCCCTGCCCGGAGTGCTGGCCGTCGCCGGCCTCGCCTCGGCCTGGTGGACGCCGTTGTGGCGACGCCGCGTACGACTGGGTCTGGGCGTCCTGTTGTCCATGCTGGTGCTGTACTCCGGTCAGCTCGACGACGTGCTGCGCTGGGCCGGGCTGGTCACCGGACTGCTGGCCGGCGCGCTGGTTCGGATCGCCCGTCGGGGACCGGCGACGCCGCGGTCGGTCGTCGTCGAGCGTGGCCCGGTCAGCCGCCGGGAGAGCCGGGCGCTGGTCGCGCTGCTGGTCGCGGCCACCGCGGTGGGGCCGCTGGTGGCCGCGCTGTCCCGCAGCCCCGACGGGCCGTGGGCGGTCGTCTCGCACCTGTTCGTCTCCAGCCGCCCGCCGCGGGGGGTGTTGCGCGCGGTGTGCGGTCCGGGCGGGAACGCCGGGGACTGCCGGGACCTGCAGGACCGGCTCCGGCTGACCGGATTCGGTCCGGCACTGACCTCCGTGCTGCCCGTCCTGCTGCAGCTGGTGCTGGCCGAGGGCCTGCGCCGGGGGCGCCGCGCGGCCTGGGTCGGCGCCGTGGTCCTGGCCGGGACGCTGACCGCCGTCGGCGCCGCCGTGGTCACCGTCGTGCTGCACAGCCCCAGCGAGCAGCTGTCCCTGCTGGCCGCGCGCCCGGGCACCCTGCCGACGGTGTCGCTGTGGGCCCCGGTCGTCGCACCCGGGCTCGTGCTCGGCCTGCTGCTGATGACCCGCAGCCGCTTCGACGTCCGGGCCGCACCGGGATCGGGCCGCCGGTGGGCGGTGCTGGCCGTCGGTGGCATCGCGGCCGTGGTGGTCGCCTACCTCACGGCCGGGCTGGCGCTGACCAGCCATGACGCCGGCGCCCCCGGAGCGGGTCGGCTGCTGCTGGACCTGCCGGCCCGGCTGCTTCCGCCGGGCTACCTGGGCGAGGTGCTGCCCCGGACCGCGCACCTGCACGGCATCGTCCGGGTGCTCGTCGGCTGGACGGGGATGGCCTGCTGGACGGTGCTCGTGGCCACGGCCTGGCGGACCGTCCGGCCCGCGGCGCCGCCCGGCGACCTGGTCCGGGCCCGGCAGCTCGTGCGACGGCACGGCGACGGGGCGCTGTCGTTCATGACCACCTGGGTCGGCAACCGGTACTGGTTCACCGGCTCGGGGCAGGCGATGGTGGCCTACCGGGTCATCGGCGGGGTGGCACTGACCACCGGTGACCCGGTCGGGCCGGCGGACGAGCGGGCGACCGCCGCCCGGGAGTTCACCGCGTGGTGCACCGACCGCGGATGGACGCCGTGCTGGTACAGCGTGACCGACTCCGTCGCCGAGACGCTGCCGACGATGCGCCGCGTCCAGGTGGCCACGGAGACGTGGCTGCCCCTGGGGCAGCTCGCCTTCGTCGGCAGGAAGTGGCAGGACGTCCGTACCGCCCTCAACCGGGCCACCCGGGAGGGGACGACCACCCACTGGGTGCACTGGAACAGTGCACCGCTGACGCTGCGCGACCAGCTCACGCGGGCGTCCGAGGCCTGGCTGGCCGACAAGGGGCTGCCGGAGATGGGGTTCACCCTCGGCGGGTTGGACGAGCTCACCGACCCGGCCGTCCGCTGCCTGGTCGCGCTGGATGCCGACGGTGCGGTGCTCGGCCTCACCAGCTGGCTGCCCGCCCGCCGGGAGGACACCCCGGTCGGCTGGACGCTGGACCTCATGCGCCGCACCCCGGGCTGCCCGCCCGGGATCGTCGAGCTGCTCATCGCCACGGCGGCGCTGACCTTCCAGGACGAGGGCGCGCTGTTCGTCAGCCTCTCCGGGGCGCCGCTGGCCCTGCCCTTCGGGGCCCTGGCGGACGCCGACGCGCTGGCCCGGATCCTCCAGGCCGCCGGCCGGGCGGTGGAACCGGTCTACGGCTTCCGCTCGCTGCTGGCCTTCAAGGCCAAGTTCCAGCCACAGCCGCGCTCACTGTGGCTGCTCTACCCCGATCCGACCGACCTCCCCCGGATCGCCGCCGCCGTCTCGCACGCCTACCTTCCGCACATGTCGATCCGGCAGGCGATCCGGCTGGCCCGGGCACTGGCCCGGTCGCACGCACGGCCCACGAGGGGGCCCACGACGGTGGGCCCGCCGACGGGCGGTCCGGCGATCGTCGGTCCCACGCCCACCGCGACGAGGAGCCGGTGACGTACGCCGGCCAGGTTCAGGCAGCGACGGGTGAGGCGCGGACGGCGGTCGGCTCGGGGACGAGCGTGACCCCGAAGCGCTCCTGCACGCCGGCGACGACCTTCTCCGCGAACGCCATCAGCTCGGTCGCCGTGGCGCCGGGCTCGGTGGTCAGCGCGAGGCTGTGCTTGGACGACGTCCCGACCCGGCCTTCCCGGGTGCCGCGGCCGAAGCCGGCGTTCTGCACCAGCCAGGCGGCGCTGAGCTTGACCCGGCCCTTGCCGGCCGGCCAGCTCGGGCAGCCCTCCACCGCGGCGGTGTGCGGGACGATCGGGTTGGTGAAGAACGACCCGGCGCTGCGGGAGTCGGGGTCGGCGGGGTCCCACACCATGCCCTTGCCGCGCCGCAGCTCCAGCACCGCCGCGCGGACGTCGTCCAGCGGCGCGGTCTCGCCGATGTCCACGCCCAGCTTCGTGGCGAGCTCGGCGTAGGTGACCGGCCGGGACTGCCGGCCGGGGACCAGCCCGAAGGTCACCGTGAGCACGACCAGGGCACCGGGGTGCTGCTTGAGCCGGCTGTCCCGGTAGGAGAACCCGCAGTCGGCGGGGCGGAGGACCCGCTGCCGGCCGGCGGCCCGGTCCCACACCCGGACGGCGGTGATCGTCTGGGCGACCTCCTGGCCGTAGGCGCCGACGTTCTGCACCGGGGTCGCTCCGGTCGAGCCGGGGATGCCCGACAGCGCCTCCGCGCCGGCCAGCCCCTCGGCCACCGTGGCCGCGACCAGCTCCTCCCACGGCTCCCCCGCCTGCACCTCGACCTCGACGGTGCGCGCCGTGGAGCGGTACCGCAGCCCCCGGTTGCGCACCAGCACGACGTCGCCGGCCCAGCCCTCGTCGGGCGCCACGATGTTGGAGCCGCCGCCGAGCACCAGCAACGGCCGGCCGGCGGCGTCGGCATCCCGGACTGCGGTGACCAGATCATCGGCGGTGCTGACCTCGACGAGGCGGTCGGCCGGGCCGCCGACCCCCAACGTGGTCAGCTCGGCCAGGGGGGCGTTGCGGCGTACCTGCACGCGCCCACGCTAACCGCCGACCGGACTACCCTGCGGAACGGTGAGCGAGTCGGGCCGGGACCACACCGCACGGGCGACGCTTCCCCCGGTGCGCCGGGCCCCGCGCCTGGCCGCCGGCCGCGCCCGGGCCCTGGGCCTGCCCACCCGCGGGACGACGAACGCCAACCGGCTGCGCCGCGTCGACCGCTGGCTGCTGGCCACCCAGGTCCCCCGGCTCCGCGACGCCGCCCGGCCGCTGGTCGTCGACCTCGGGTACGGCGCCTCGGCGGTCACCACCCTCGAGCTGGTCGACCGGCTGGCCCCCGTCGTCCCCGGGCTGGAGGTCGTCGGGCTGGAGATCGATCCGTCCCGGGTCGCCGCCGTCGCGGAGGACCGCGACCCGCCGCGGGTCGACTTCCGGCTGGGCGGCTTCGAGCTGGGGGGCCTGCAGCCGGTGCTGGTGCGCGCGTTCAACGTGCTGCGTCAGTACGACGAGGAGTCCGCCGGCCGGGCCTGGGACACCATGCGCGGCGCCCTGGCGCCCGGCGGCCTGCTGGTCGAGGGCACCTGTGACGAGTGGGGACGACGGGCGAGCTGGGTGGCCCTGGACGAGGACGGCCCGCTGACCCTCACCCTGGCCGCCCGGGTCACCGACCTGGACCGTCCGTCCGACCTCGCCGAGCGGCTCCCCAAGGCGCTGATCCACCACAACGTCCCCGGCCAGCCGGTGTACGAGTTCCTCGCCGCCTTCGACCGGGCCTGGGCCTCGGCCGCCGGGCTGTCCGCGTTCGGCCCGCGCCAGCGCTGGGCCGCCGCAGTGCAGGCCCTGGCCGACGACGGCTGGCCGCTCGTCGGATCGAGCCGGCGGGCCAAGCACAACGAGGTCACCGTGCGCTGGGCGGCCGTCGCCCCCGCCTGACGGCCGTCCCCGGCTGCCCCCTGGGGCAGGATGGCGCGGTGCCGACCGCCCGCCCGACCCCCGCCGAACTGCACGACCGGTGCATCGCCGCCGTGGTCACCGAGGGCGAGCGGATCGGCGTGCTGGCGCAGGAGCTGGCCAGTGGGCGGACCCCGGTCGGCGGCGGGCTGGGCGCCGAGGTGCCCTGGGTGGTCGGCTGGACCGTGCGGGACCTCGTCGCCCACCTGGGTGCGGTGCACCGCTGGGCCACCGGGATCCTCCGGGCCGGCGGCACGCACGCCCCGCCGCCGGCCGGCCGCTTCACCGCACCCGAGGACGACCTCGCCGGCTGGTACGCCCTCGGCCTCACCGAGCTCGTCGCCACGCTGCGCACGGTCGACCCCGACGCCCCGGCCTGGCACATGAGCCCCACCGCCTCGCACACCGCACGCGACTGGAGCCGCCGGCAGGCCCATGAGCACGTGGTCCACCGGCTCGACCTCGAGGTCGCCGCCGGGGTCGGGCATGCGCCGGTCGACCCGGTGCTGGCCGGGGACGGCGTGGACGAGCTGCTCGGGGTGATCCTCCCCCGCTGGCAGCGCACCGAGCCGCTGGTGACCGCCCTGGCGACCGTGGCGGTGACCGCGACCGACGTGGGGCGCAGCTGGCTGGTGGAGGTGCGCCCCGGTTCGGTCCGGCTCACCGAGCAACCGCCCGGTGAGCGGGCCACCGCCGCCCGCGACAGCGGCCGGGCGGAGCTGTCCGGCACCGCCGAGCAGCTGTTGCGCCGGCTCTGGGGCCGCCCGGCCGCGGTCGTCGTGCACGTCGAC
>JAOPUQ010000016.1 GCA_025963425.1 Modestobacter sp.
CCCCGGCCGGCACCGGGGGCAGGTGCAGGTACCCCTGGACGGCGTCGATGCCGGCGCCCTCCAGGTACCGCTGCTGCGCGGGGGTCTCGACGCCTTCGGCGACGGTGTGCAGCCCGAGCCGGCCGGCCATCTGCACGATCGCCTCCACGACCACCCGGTCGGCCGGCTCGCTGGCCGAACCCGCGAGGAAGGACTTGTCGATCTTGACGGTGTCGATCGGCAGGCTGCGGAGCGTGGTGAGCGAGGAGTAACCGGTGCCGAAGTCGTCCAGCGCCAGCCCGACCCCCAGCCGCACCAGGTCGTCGAGTGTGGCGTGGACGGCCGAGTCCAGCACCGTGGACTCGGTGATCTCGACGACCAGGAGCCGCGGGTCCAGGCCCTCCCGGTCCAGGCACCCACGGACCACCTCGACGAAGCGCGGGTGCGCCAGCTGGGTCGCCGATGCGTTGACGTGCACGGGCACCGCAGGGTGTGCTCCCCGATCCCGACGATCCCGACGATCCCGACGATCGCGCCGGTCTGCTCGGCGACGTCCAGGAACGAGTCCCGGGGCGAGCACGCCCCGCGTGGGGTGGGCCCAGCGGACCAGCGCCTCCACGGCCGCCCAGCGCCCGTCGGCGACGGAGACGATCGGCTGGTCAGGCGAGCAGCAGCTCACCGTTGTCCGCGGCCGCCCGCAGCTCAGCGGCCAGCCGGGCGGTCTCGTCCGAGCGGAGCGGGCTGCCGTCGGGCCGGTGGGTGTGCCAGCGGCTGGTGCCGGGGTCGCGGTGGACCGTGAAGCCGCCGTCGTGGACGGCGATGTGGTGGCGTTCGCAGAGCAGGGCGCCGTTGTCGCAGCTGGTCGGGCCGCCGTGAACCCAGTGCACCTCGTGGTGGACCTCGCACCACTCGGGCGCCCGGCGTCGCCAGGAACTCCAACTGCCCGGCAGCCGGCAGCTCGTCGACGTCCACCGCAGCCAGGGCGTCGAGGACCGACGTCAGCTCCGACATCACGTCTCCTCCCGTTGCCTCTCGTGGTGTCCGAACCAGGGGAGGGCTACGACCGAACTGCAGCTCACAGCGGTGATGGGGAGAGCGGCACCCGGTGTGGACGCCGGCCGGCGTGGACAGCCGCACCGTGGATGAGGACAGTCCGCTACGTGCCCCGTCGAGCCCCGTGGTCGTACCGCTTCGTCACCGTGTGGCGGGTGCCGGGCACCGTGGCGGAGGTCAGGGCGGTGCTCAGCGACGGCGCCTCGCTTCCCCGGTGGTGGCCGTCGGTGTACCTCGACGTCGTCCCGCGTGCCGACGGCGACCCCGACGGGGTGGGCCGCACGGTCGAGGTGTTCACGAAGGGCTGGCTCCCGTACACGCTGCGCTGGACGCTGCGGATCACCGAGCCGATGACCGACACCGGGTTCGCCCTGGCGGCCAGCGGTGACCTGGCGGGCACCGGTCGCTGGACGTTCCGACCCGACGGCCCCGAGGTGGTCATCACCTACGACTGGCAGGTCACGGCGACCAAGCCGTTGGTGAAGCGGCTCAGCCGGTTGCTGCGCCCGGCGTTCGAGGCCAACCACCGTTGGGCGATGAGCCGAGGTGAGGAGAGCCTGGCCCTCGAGCTCCGGCGTCGGCGAGCCGCAGGCCCCGCCGAGCGGGCCGCGCTGCCGCCGCCGCCGGCGGTCACCTTCCGCCGGGCTCGAGGGCGCTGACCGCTCAGTCCTTGCGTCCGGCGTCCACCAGGCGCAGCACGACCGCGCCCTCCTCGTCGGAGGCCTCCAGGTCTACCTCGACGTCGAAACCCCAGTCGTGGTCTCCGGCCGGGTCGTCCAGGATCTGCCGGACGCGCCACATCCCCGGCTGCTTGTCGATGACCAGCAGTGCGGGTCCGCGGGCGTCGGCCCCGGTGTTCAGCTCGTCGTGCTCGGCGAAGTAGGCCTGCACCACCTCGCCCCAGCGGTCGGCGTCCCAGCCCGACGCGGAGTCCAGCTCGCCGAGGTCGTACCAGCGGCGGCGGGCGATCAGCTCGACCCGGCGGAACAGCGCGTTGCGGATCATGGCGGTGAAGGCCCGCTCGTTGCCGGTCAGCGGCCGCGGCCGGGCCGGCACGGAGACCGGCGCGTCCAGCGGCTGGTCGGGGCTGGTCAGCTGCTCCCACTCGTCGAGCAGGCTGGAGTCGACCTGGCGCACCAGCTCGCCGAGCCACTCGACGAGGTCGGTGACCTCCTCGGTCCGGGCGTCGGCCGGCACCCCGGACCGCAGCGCCTTGAACGCGTCGGACAGGTAGCGCAGCACCGCGCCCTCGGAGCGGGTCAGCCCGTAGGTGTTGACCAGCTCGCGGAAGGTCATCGCGCGCTCCCACATGTCCCGCACCACGGACTTGGGGGAGAGCACGGCGTCGGCGACCCAGGGATTGCCCGCGCGGTAGGTCTCGAAGGCGAACTCCAGCAGCTCGGCGAGCGGCCTGGGGTAGGTGATCTCCTCCAGCAGCTCCATCCGCTCGTCGTACTCGATTCCCTCGGCCTTCATCTGCGCGACGGCCTCGCCCTTGGCCTTGTTCAGCTGCGCGGCCAGGATCTGCCGGGGGTCGTCCAGCGTCGCCTCGATCACCGAGACGACGTCCAGGACATAGCTTCCGGAGTCCTCGGCGGACGACTCCGGGTCGAGCAGGCCGATGGCGGCCAGCGCGAAGGTCGACAGCGGCTGGTTGAGCGCGAAGTCCGGGGGCAGATCGACCGTCAGCCGGTAGCGCCGCCCGTCCGGCTCCGGCTCGTCCAGTCGCTCGATGACGCCGGCGGCCAGCAGGCCCCGGGCGATGCCGATCGCCTCCCGCACATGGCGGCGCTGCCGGGCCCGCGGCTCGTGGTTCTCGGTGAGCAGGTGCCGCATCGCCGCGAACGGGTCGCCCGGCCGCGCGAGGACGTTGAGCAGCATGCCGGTGGACACCCGGAAGTGGCTGGTGAGCGGCTCGGGCTCGGCGGTGATCAGCCGCTGCTGGGTCGACTCGCTCCACGGCACCATGCCGTCGGGGGCCTTGCGGCGAACCAGCTTGCGGCGCTTCTTCGGGTCGTCGGCGACCTTGGCGAACTGCTTGAGGTTCTCCACCTCGTGCTCCGGTGCCTGAACGACGACGGTGCCCGCGGTGTCGTAGCCCGCCCGCCCCGCACGCCCGGCGATCTGGTGGAACTCCCGGGCATTGAGCAGCCGGGTGCGGGTGCCGTCGTACTTCGAGAGCGCGGAGAACACCACGGTGCGGATCGGCACGTTGATGCCCACCCCGAGGGTGTCGGTCCCGCAGATGACCTTCAGCAGCCCGGCCTGCGCCAGCTGCTCGACCAGGCGCCGGTACTTGGGCAGCATCCCGGCGTGGTGCACGCCGATGCCGTGGCGCACCAGCCGGGACAGCGTCGTCCCGAAGGCGGAGGAGAAACGGAAGCCGGCGATCATGTCGGCGATCGCGGCCTTCTCCTCCCTGGTGCAGACGTTCACGCTCATCAGCGCCTGCGCCCGCTCCAGCGCCGAGGCCTGGGTGAAGTGGACGACGTAGATCGGTGCCTGCCGGGTGTCCAGCAGCTCGGCGATCGTCTCGTGCATCGGCGTCGTCGCGTAGTAGTGGTGCAGTGGCACCGGACGCTCGGCGGAGGCGACCAGCGCGGTGGGCCGGCCGGTGCGCGCGGTGATGTCCTCCCGCAGCGAGGTGACGTCGCCGAGGGTGGCCGACATCAGCAGGAACTGGGCCTTGGGCAGCTCGATCAGCGGCACCTGCCAGGCCCAGCCGCGGTCGGGGTCACCGTAGAAGTGGAACTCGTCCATCACGACCAGGCCGATGTCGGCGTCCGGGCCCTCGCGCAGCGCGATGTTGGCCAGCACCTCGGCGGTGCAGGCGATGATCGGCGCCCCGGCGTTCACGCTGGCGTCGCCGGTGAGCATCCCGACGTTGGCCGCGCCGAAGACCCCGCAGAGGGCGAAGAACTTCTCGCTGACCAGCGCCTTGATCGGTGCCGTGTAGTAGCTGCGCCGTCCCGCCGCCAGCGCCGCGTACTGCGCCCCGGTCGCCACCAGCGACTTCCCCGACCCGGTCGGGGTGGCCAGCACGACGTTGGCACCGCTGACCAGCTCGATCAGCGCCTCCTCCTGGGCCGGGTACAGGACGGTGCCGGCGTCCTCCGCCCACTGGGCGAAACGGGCGAAGACCGCGTCGGGATCGGCGCCGGCGGCGCGCAGGGCGGCCAGGTCGGCGGCGTCGTCGAGCAGCGCCGAGGACACCGGGGAGGGGAGTGCGGCGGCGGGGCGGTCGGCCGGGAACGCATCGGTGCCGGCGGGGGAGAGCGTCATCGTGGGGCACAGCGTGCCCGACGCCGCAGACCTTCCCGCACGGTGTCAGCGGAAGAGCGCCACCGGGCCGCGGACCGCCGTCCCGTCGGGCAGCAGCCAGCCGGCCTCCACATACCCGGCCGGCTCCCCGGCCGCGCCACCGGAGGGAGCAGCGTCCCCGCGGAGGACGCGGACCAGGTCGACGACGACGTCCGCGCCGGGGGTCCCGGAACACGTGACCGAGCGGTCGATCGTGTCGCTGCGATTCTGGTCCTGCGCCTGGACATGGCCGTGGATGAACGCGTCCAGTGCGGCCATGACGACCGGGTCGTGCGCACCGTCGTGGATCCACCGTCGGCCGTGCACACCGTGCAGGCTCGTCCCGAGCAGCGCCGGCTCGGCCCCGGCCAGTGGTGCGCCCCGGTAGCTCAACGGCACGTGGTACGTCACCTGCTGCCCGTCGACCACGTCGGTGGCGAAGATGAACTCGATCCCCACCTCGCCCTGCGGGTCGTCCAGGCGGAAGCCGCCGGCCGTGGCCAGCTGCGGGGGGCGGTCGCCGCCGACCCACCACGGTTGCCGCGGGAGCCACCCCGTCAGCAGTTCCAGCTTGCCCGGCTCCATCGTGGTGTGGTGGACCACTGCCACGCCCTCACCCCTCTCGTGCTCGCGAGTCGCTCATGATGCCGTGGCGCTGCGTCCGGTCGCCGCGCGGTTCTGGGCCCACTCCGATTGCCGAGCCGATCGGCGGGTAGCCGGACGGGCGACGTCCTGGCCGCGGAGCAGAGCGCGGCCGGGTGCAGCAGACCGACCGCAGGAGGACCCATGTCGTCACCCCGCCCCGAGTCCCAGCCCGAGCAGCAGCAGACCCCGCCCGGAACCCTCGGTGAGATGACCCCCAAGCCCGACCACGGCGAGGAGAGTTACCGCGGCTCCGGGAAGCTGGCGGGGAAGAAGGCCGTCATCACCGGCGGGGACAGCGGCATCGGCCGGGCGGTCGCCATCGCCTTCGCCCGCGAGGGCGCCGACATCCTCATCTCCTACCTCAGCGAGCACGAGGACGCGCGGGACACCGCCAAGTACGTCGAGGAGGCCGGCCGGACGTGCGTGCTGGTCCCCGGCGACCTGTCCGACCGCGCGCACGCGAAGACGATCATCCCCAGGGCCGTCGAGGAGTTCGGCCGGGTCGACATCCTGGTCAACAACGCCGCGTTCCAGATGACCCACGAGTCGCTCGACGAGATCAGCGACGAGGAGTGGGACCACACCCTGGCCACCAACCTGACCGCGATGTTCGTGCTGTGCAAGGACGCGATCCCGCACATGCAGCCCGGCGCGGCGATCATCAACTCCTCGTCGGTGAACTCCGACATGCCCAGCCCGAGCCTGGCGCCCTACGCGATGACCAAGGCCGGGATCGCCAACTTCACCGCCAGCCTGGCCCAGATGTACGCCGGGAAGGGCATCCGGGCCAACAGCGTTGCGCCCGGCCCGGTGTGGACACCGCTGATCCCGGCGACCATGCCCCCGGAGAAGGTGGCGAACTTCGGCGAGCAGGTGCCGATGGGCCGCGCCGCGCAACCGGCCGAGCTTGCGCCGGTGTACGTGCTGCTGGCCGGCGACGAGGCCAGCTACGTCTCCGGTGCCCGGATCGCGGTGACCGGGGGCAACCCGATCCTCTGACCGGCCGAGCCAGGTCCGGGCGTGTCCGCTGGGGGCGCCCGGACGTCAGCGGCCGGCGACGGCGTCGGAGATGGCGCGGACGTCGGCCGGCCGCACCCGGCAGCAGCCGCCGACCAGCCTGGCCCCGGCGGCCAGCCAGCCGGTCACGTCGCCCACCCCGGGGGCGCCGGTCCAACGCCGGGTGGCGGCGTCCCAGACCTCGCCGCTGTTGGGATAGGCGACGACCGGCTTCC
>JAOPUQ010000055.1 GCA_025963425.1 Modestobacter sp.
ACCGAGAAGAAGGGGTTCTCGGTGGTGGCGGCTATCAGGCTGACGATCCGGTCCTCGACCGCGGACAGCAGCGAGTCCTGCTGGGTCTTGGAGAACCGGTGGACCTCGTCGATGAACAGCACCGTGCGGCGGCCGGCGTGGGTGAGCTCGCGCTTGGCGGTGGCGATGACCGCCCGCACCTCCTTGACCCCGGCGTCGAGGGCGGAGAGCTGCACGAAGGAACGCTTGGTGGCCAGCGAGATGACGTGGGCCAGCGTCGTCTTGCCGGTGCCGGGCGGGCCGTAGAGGACCAGCGACATCGGCTCGTCGGCTTCGACCAGCCGGCGTAGCGGGGCACGGGGGCCGAGCAGGTGCTGCTGGCCGACCACCTCGTCCAGCGCCCGGGGGCGCATCCGGACCGCCAGCGGCGCGCCCGGGTCGAACGACGGCGTCGCCGGGTCCTCGTCCGGGGACCCGTCGAACAGGGTGGTTCCGCCCGCCGTCACGGTTGCGACGCTACCCGCGAGGCACGACGGTCTCCTCGACGTCGTTCCTCTCCCCCACCCGCAGGAGGTTCCTGGTGCAGCAGCGCACGCTCGGCAACGGCACGGTCGGCCGGATCGAGGTGGGGGCGGTCGGGCTCGGCGCGATGCCGTTGTCGTCGAAGGAGGACCGGCCCTCACCCGACGAGGCGGTCGCCGTCGTGCACGCCGCGCTCGATGCCGGGGTGACGCTGATCGACACCGCCGACGCCTACGCGCACACCGAGGCCGAGTTCGGGCACAACGAGTCGATCGTCGCCCGGGCGCTGGCCTCCTGGAGCGGGGACACCTCCACCGTCCTGGTGGCCACCAAGGGCGGCCATACCCGCCGCGGGGCCGACTGGGAGCTGGACGGGACGGCGGCCTACCTGCGCCGGGCCTGCGAGGCGTCGCTGCGCCGGCTGGGGGTCGACGCGATCGGGCTGTACCAGTTCCACCGGCCGGACCCGGCGACGCCGTGGGAGGAGTCGATGGGCGCGCTGCGTCAGCTGGCCGACGACGGCCTGATCCGGATGGCCGGCATCTCCAACGCCGACGTCGGCCAGATCGACGCGGCCCGGGCCATCGTCGGTGACGCGCTGGTGAGCGTGCAGAACGAGTTCTCCCCGAGCTTCCGCTCGTCGGCAGGCGAGCTGGCGCACTGTGCCCGGCACGGGCTGGCGTTCCTGCCGTGGAGCCCGTTCGGCGGGATCTCGGCCGCGAAGTCACTGGACGCGACGGCCGCCGAGTTCGCTGCCGTGGCCGAGGAGCTGGGGGTGTCGGTGTACCGGGTCACGGTGGCCTGGCACCTGGCCCAGGCCGACGTCGTCCTGCCCATCCCCGGAGCCTCCCGGCCGGAGTCCATCGTGGACTCGGCGGCCGGCGCGGACCTGCAGCTCACCCCCGACCAGCTGGCCCGGTTGGACGCCGCCTGAGCCCCGCTGCGGCATCCTCCCGCCCGTCCCTCCGTTGATCATCGCCTCGCTGCCGGCAACACGGTGCAACCGCGGGCAGACCGCGCATCACGGCGACGATCAACCTGGAACGGGAGCGTTACCGTCGCTGTATCCACAGGCGGCTGGGCGGTCCACCGATCGGCGTCTGCCCTGGTCACGAAGCCGCGGCCCGGCCCACGGTCGTCGCGTGGACGGCCTCCGGCTGGGGCGCGGGTGGTACCTGTCGCGTGCAGTCGAGCCGTCGCTCGCCGCGGCGATCCTGCTCGGCGCGCCGCTGTCCGAGCCGCCACGGGTGCAGGTGGCACTCGGACCCGGCAGGTCCTGCCGCAGGACAGCGGTCTGGTCGTGCACGGTCGCCGGCTCGACCCCGGGACGTCGTGCCGCACCGCGGACTGCGGGTCACCTCGGGGGCGCAGACCTTCCTCGACCTGGCCGCGGTCCTCGCGCCCCCGGAGCTGGTCGCCGCGGGTGGTGCGTTGATGCGCGCCGGCCACCTGGACGCCGCCCGGCTCGAGGCTCGGCTGGGCGGACCGGGTCCGCGGTGTGGTCCGTGCGCGGGCCTGCGCGCCGCTGCTGAACCCGCTGGCGCAGTCCCGGCCGGAGGGCCTCATGCGGTACTGGCCGGCAACCAGCGACCTGCCCGATCCCGAGCCCCGGCTGGCGGTGCTCGACCGGTGGGACGGGACGTGGCCCAGGGCGACCTCGGGTACAGCCGCTGGAACGTCCTGCACGAGTACGAGGGACGGCAGCACGCCGACACCGCGCAGTTCCGCCGCGACGTCGACCGCTACTCGTTGATGGCCGCCGGCGGGTGGCTGGTGCTGCGCTTCGCCGGCCAGCACCTCACCGGGCCGCACCCGATCGTCGAACGGACCCGCGGCGCACTGCTCAGCCGGGGCTGCGGCCCGGGTGCAGTTCTAGGCCTGCCCGGTCGGCCCGGTCGGCCCGGGTGCACCCGGCTGACCCGGCAGCGGCTTCTCCTCCGGCACGAAGTCGATGCCCGCCTCCTTGCGCTGGGCCGCCGAGATCGGCGTCGGCGCACCGGTCAGCGGGTCGTACCCGGCACCGGTCTTGGGGAAGGCGATGACCTCGCGGATGGACTCCACCCCGGCCAGCAGTGCGGTCAGCCGGTCCCAGCCCAGCGCGGCGCCGGCGTGCGGGGGCGGGCCGTAGGCGAAGGCCTGGAGGAAGAACCCGAACCGCTCGCGGGCCTCCTCCCGGGACATGCCCAGGGTCTCGAACACCCGCTCCTGCAGGTCCGCGTCGTGGATACGGACCGAGCCGCTCATCAGCTCGTTGCCGTTGACCACCAGGTCGTAGGCGTCCGACAGTGCCGCGCCCTTGTCCTCGGCGAACCGCTCCCGCCATTCCGGGGTGGGCGAGGTGAAGGGGTGGTGCATGAAGGTCCAGTCGCCGTCCTCGGTCTCCTCGAACATCGGGAAGTCGACGACGAAGAGGAACGACCAGGAACCGGCGGGGATCAGCTCCAGCCGCTTGGCCACCTCGTTGCGGGCGGCACCGAGCAGCTCCTGCGCAGGACGACGGGCGCCGGCGGCGAAGAACACGCAGTCACCCGGCTGGGCGCCGACCGCCTCGACCAGCCCGGCCCGCTCGGACTCGGAGATGTTCTTGGCCACCGGGCCACCGAGGGTGCCGTCCTCGGCGACGGTCACGTAGGCCAGGCCCTTGGCACCGCGCGAGCGGGCCCAGTCCTGCCAGGCGTCGAAGGCCCGGCGCGGCTGCGACCCCCCGCCCGGCATCACGATCGCGCCGACGTAGGGCGACTGGAACACCCGGAACGGGGTCTCGGCGAAGTAGGAGGTCAGCTCGGTCAGCTCGATGCCGAACCGAAGGTCGGGCTTGTCGGAACCGAACCGGTCCATCGCCTCGCGGTAGGTCATCCGCGGGATCTCCGGCACGTCGTAGGCGGCCAGCTCCCGCCACAGCTCCCGGACGACGTCCTCGGCGACGGCGAGCACGTCGTCCCGGTCGACGAAGCTCATCTCGAAGTCCAGCTGGGTGAACTCCGGCTGCCGGTCGGCGCGGAAGTCCTCGTCCCGGAAGCAGCGGGCGATCTGGTAATACCGCTCCAGCCCGCCGATCATCAGCAGCTGCTTGAACAGCTGCGGCGACTGCGGCAGCGCGTACCAGTGCCCCGGCTGCAGCCGCACCGGGACGACGAAGTCCCGCGCCCCCTCGGGCGTGGAGCGGGTCAGGTTGGGGGTCTCCACCTCGGTGAACCCGTGCCGGACCATCACCCCGCGGGCGACCCGGTTGATCTCCGACCGCAGGCGCAGCACCGACGCCGGGCCCTGGCGGCGCAGGTCGAGATAGCGGTAGGTGTACCGGACGTCGTCGCCGGCGGCCTGGGCGCTCTCGATCGGGAACGGCAGCGGCGCCGACGCCGAGAGCACCTGCAGCGACGAGGCCACGACCTCGATCTCCCCGGTGGGCAGCTCGGGGTTCTCGTTGCCCTCGGGACGGCGCTGGACGTCCCCGGTCACGAGCACGCAGTACTCGTTGCGCAGCGCGTGCGCCTCCTCCTCGCGCACGACGACCTGGGCGTAGCCCGAGGCGTCGCGCAGGTCGAGGAAGACGACCCCGCCGTGGTCGCGCCGGCGGGCGACCCAGCCGGCGAGGGTGACCGTGGATCCGGCGTCGGTCGCGCGGAGCGTGCCGGCGTCGTGGGTGCGGAGCAAGGGAGTGCCTCTCTCAGGGGGTGGGGTTACCAGCGGTCGTGCACGTGTGCGCGGATGCGCTCGTCGTACACCCGCTCGAGGTCGGCGAGCTGGCCGGCGGTGAGGGACGGGAGGGAGGCGGCGACCACGTTGCCCAGCGCCTGCTCGATGTTGCGGGCGCCGGGGATGACGGTGGTGACGCCGGGCTGGTCGATGACCCAGCGGAGCGCGAAGGCCGCCGTGGTGACGTCGGGGCCGCCGATCTCGGCGACCTCCCGGGCCGCGGCGACGCCGACCTCGAAGGGCACACCCGCGAAGGTCTCGCCCACGTCGAACGCCTCGCCGTTGCGGTTGAAGTTCCGGTGGTCGTCGGCCGGGAAGGTGGTGTCGGTGGAGTACTTCCCCGACAGCAGCCCGCTGGCCAGGGGCACCCGGGCGAGGATGCCCACCTGCGCGCGCTGGGCGGTCGGCAGCAGCTCCTCCAGCGGCTTGCGCCGGAAGACGTTGAGGATCACCTGGATCGACTGCACGCCGGGGTGCTGCAGGGCGGTCAGGCCCTCGGCCACGGTCTCCACGGAGACGCCGTAGGCGGCGATCGCCTCCTCCTCGACGAGCGCGTCGAGGGTCTCGTAGACCCGATCGTCGGAGTAGACGGCCGGCGGCGGGCAGTGCAGCTGGACCAGGTCGAGGGTGTGGACGCCGAGGTTGCGGCGGGACCGGTCGATCCAGGCCCGCAGGTTCTCCGGGGTGTACTGCTCGGCGGTGAAGGGGTCGGCGCGGCGACCTGCCTTGGTGGCCACGAACGGGCGCTCCCCGCGGGCGGCCAGCGCCTTGCGGATCCGCTCCTCGGAACGACCGTCGCCGTAGACGTCGGCGGTGTCGAGCAGGGTGACACCGGCGTCGAGGGCTGCGTCGAGCACGGCGGCGGCGGCGTCCTCGGACACCTCGCCCCAGTCACCGCCCAGCTGCCAGGTGCCCAGGCCGACGACGGACACGTCGGCGCCCGTCCGGCCCAGCGGCCGGGTCTCCAGAGTGGTGCTCGAGTTCATGCGCCAACCGTCGCACGCACGCGCTCGAACAGCTCTGCCAGGGGGACGGCGGACTGCTCGCCGGTGCGCAGGTCACGCAGCTGGGCGACACCGTCGGCCAGGTCCCGGTCGCCGACCACCACCGCGTGCGTCGCGCCGGAGCGGTCGGCGGCCTTCATCGCGCCCTTGAGCCCGCGGTCGCCGTAGACGGTGTCCGCGGAGACCCCGGCCTGCCGCAGCTGCCCGACCAGGCGGACGGCGAGCTTCTTGGCCTCGGCACCGAGCGGCACGACGAAGGCCTGCACGCCCGCGTCGGCCACCACGTCGAGCCCCTCGGCCTGCACCGCGAGCAGCGTGCGGTCCACGCCGACCGCGTAGCCGATGCCGGAGACGTCGGGGCCGCCGAGGGCCGCCGACAGCCCGTCGTAGCGCCCGCCGCCGCCGATCGCGGACTGCGCGCCGAGACCGGAGTGGACGAACTCGAACGTCGTCTTCGTGTAGTAGTCCAGCCCGCGCACCAGCTTCGGCGCCTCGGTCCAGGTCACGCCGAGATCGGTCAGGTACTCGCGGACGGCGTCGTAGTGCGCCTTGGTGGAGTCCGACAGGTGGTCGACCATCAGCGGGGCGTCGTCCAGCTGGGCCTGCACCTCGGGCCGCTTGTCGTCCAGCACGCGCAGCGGGTTGATCTCCGCGCGGCGGCGGGTCTCCTCGTCCAGGTCCAGCTTGGCGAGGAAGTCCACGAGCAGCTCGCGGTACTGCGGCCGGCAGGTCGAGTCGCCCAGCGAGGTGAGCAGCAGCTCGAAGTCGGCCAGCCCCAGGTCACGGAAGCCCTGCACGGCCAGCGCCACGACCTCGGCGTCCAGCGCGGGGTCGTCGACGCCGAGGGCCTCGCAGTCGACCTGGGTGAAGTGCCGGTACCGGCCGGCCTGGGGCCGTTCGTAGCGGAAGGCCGACCCGACGGTCCACAGCTTAACCGGCAGCGCGCCGCTGTAGAGGCGGTGCTCGATGAACGCCCGCATCAGCCCGGCGGTGAGCTCCGGGCGCAGCGTCAGCGACCGTCCGCCCCGGTCGGTGAAGGTGTACATCTCCTTGGAGACCACGTCGGTGGACTCCCCCACCCCGCGGGCGAAGACGGCGGTGTCCTCGAACACCGGGGTCTCCACGTAGCCGTAGCCGGCCCGCCGCAGCGGCGCGGTCAGCGTGTCGCGGACGGCGCGGAACTGCGCCGACGCGGGCGGCAGCGTGTCGAACGTGCCCTTGGGAGCGGTCAGGTCCGACATCAGAGCCCGCGCCCCTTGGGCGCGTTGGCGGCCTCGGTCAGGTAGGGGTTGGTCGCCCGCTCCCGGCCGATGGTGGTCGCCGGGCCGTGGCCGGGCAGCACCATCGTCTCGTCGTCCATCGGCAGGACGACGTCGCGCAGCGAGGCGAGCATCGATTCCCACGACCCGCCGGGCAGGTCGACCCGGCCCACGGAGCCGGCGAACAGCACGTCGCCGGCCAGCAGGGCGGGGGCGTCGTCGGCGTCGAAGGAGAAGACGACCGACCCCTGGGTGTGCCCAGGGGCGTGCCGGACGGTCAGGTCGACGCCGGCCAGCGACAGGGTCGCCCCGTCGGCCAGCGGCAGCACGTCGGCCGGGTCGGGCAGCGCCACCCGGCCGACCAGCGGCGCGAGCGCCGGGCCGTGCCAGCGCATCGGGTCCGACAGCATCCCGCTGTCGGCGGGGTGCAGGTACGCCGGGATGTCGTAGCCGTCGCAGACCGGGAGCACGGAGAAGGTGTGGTCGAGGTGCCCGTGGGTGAGGACGACGGCCACCGGGGCCAGCCCGTTGTCGGCGAGCATCTGCCGCAGCGGCTCGACGGCGTCCATGCCGGGGTCGACGACGACGCACTCCGAGCGGCGGCCGGTCGATCCGGGGGCCGCGGCGACGGCGTAGCAGTTGGTGCCGAACGCGCCGGCGGGGAACGAGCGGATGAGCACCCGTGCAGGTTACGCGGGGGCGATCACCCCCGGCGCCGCTGCCAGGGAGCCGACAGGCGCCCCACCTAGACTCACTCCTCGACACCGCGGGGTGTGTGGCCGGAGCCTGTGGGTGAGGCCGCCCCCGAGAGAGCGCGACCGCCCGAGGAGCCCGAGAAGAGTGCCGACCAACAAGCAGCGCCGTGAGGCCGCCCAGCGACGTCTGCAGCGCCAGCTCGAGCGGCGCGGGGAACTCGCCCGCAAGCGCCGTCGCAACCTGCTGGCCGCGGTCGCGGTGATCGCCGTCCTGGTCGTGGTGGGCGCCGCCGTGCTCATCACCAACGTGATCGGCGGCGACGACGGCGCCGCCGCGGCCGACGGCTCGACCACCCCCGGCAGCGGCGCGGCCGCCGCCGCGACGACCAACGCCGACGGCACCGTGGCCTGCGACTACCAGCCGGACACCTCGGGGAACACCAACCTCACCGACGTCGGCACCCCGCCGGGCCCGGAGGCCACGCCGACCCAGGGCACCAGCACGCTGCTGATGAGCACCGGCCAGGGCGACCTGACGCTGACCCTGGACCGGGCGGGCGCCCCGTGCGCGGCGGCCAGCTTCACCTTCCTGGCCCAGCAGGGCTTCTTCGACGGCAGCCCCTGCCACCGCGAGGTCAACCAGGACGCCTTCGGTGTCCTGCAGTGCGGTGACCCCAGCGGCACCGGCCAGGGCGGCCCGACGTACAAGTTCGCCCAGGAGGTCACCGACGCGACCACCTACCCGCGCGGCACCATCGCAATGGCGAACAGCGGGCAGCCCGACTCCACCGGCAGCCAGTTCTTCCTCTGCTTCACCGACACCCAGCTGTCCCCGGACTACACCGCCGTGGGCACCGTCGACGAGGCCGGCCTGGCCGTGCTGGACCAGATCGCGGCCGCCGGCAACGACGGCTCGTTCGAGCCGAGCCCGGGCGGCGGGGCGCCGAACGTCCCCGTGACGATCACGAAGATGACCGTCCTCCAGTGACCCTGGTGGCGCCCTCCGCCCTGGCGCTCGCCGGCTGCACGCCGGCGGTCGACGGGCAACCCTCGCGCCGGCCCCGGTGACGCTGGCCGGCACCCGGGTGGCCGCGCACCCCGCGGGCCAGGCGCACACGTCGGGCGTCGTCGACCCCGAGATCCCGCCGGTCGGCGGGGAGCACGACCCGGTCTGGGCCGACTGCACCGGCACCGTCTCGGCCGGCCCGGCCTGATGCCCTGGCCCTTCCCGGGCCAGGGTGCGGCGGTCTCGCTGCAGGCGTGGGACCACCAGCTGCGGGTGCGCAGCGCGGCCGACCCGCGGGTGGCCCGGTTCGCCGACCTGCTGGCCTCCAACCCCGGCTCCACCCCGGAGCCGGGCGCCACCTGCGAGAACCCGGGGTTCGGGTTCGACCCATCGCGCACGGACTGACCGGCGGGCCGCTCAGGCGGTGACGCGCTCCACGTCGAAGACCCCGTCGACGTTGCGCACGGTCTGCAGCACCGCACCGAGGTGCGCCGGGTCGGCCAGCTCGAAGGTGAAGCGGCTGATCGCCACCCGGTCGCGGCTGGTCTGCACCGAGGCGGACAGGATGTTGACCCGCTCGTCGGCCAGGGCCCGGGTGACGTCGGACAGCAGCCGGTGCCGGTCCAGCGCCTCGACCTGGATGGCCACCAGGAACACCGCGCCGGGCTGGGAGGCCCACTCGACCTCGACCAGCCGCTCGGGCTTGCGCTGCAGGTCCGCGGCGTTGGTGCAGTCGGTGCGATGCACGCTGACCCCGCCACCGCGGGTGACGAAGCCCAGCACGTCGTCGCCGGGCACCGGGGTGCAGCACTTGGCGAGCTTGGCCCAGACGTCGGTCATGCCGCGGACGAGCACGCCGGGGTCGCCGCTCGCGGAGCGGACGACGGTGCGCTTGGTCGGGATCGCCGTCTCGGCGATGTCCTCGGCCGCGCCCTCGGCCCCGCCCAGGGCGATGAGCAGCTTCTCCACCAGCGAGGCGGCCGAGACCTGGTGCTCCCCCACCGCGGCGTACAGCGCGCTCACGTCCGGGTAGTGCAGGTCGGCGGCCAGCGTGGCCAGCGCCTCGCCGCCGAGCAACCGCTGCAGCGGGAGCCCGGCCTTGCGCATCGCCTTGGTCAGCGCGTCCTTGCCGTCCTCGACGGCGTCCTCGCGGCGCTCCTTGGTGAACCACTGCCGGATCTTGGTCCGCGCCCGGGACGACCCGACGAAGGACAGCCAGTCCTTGGACGGCCCGGCGGTGGGCGAGCGGGAGGTGAAGATCTCGACCACGTCGCCGTTGGACAGCTTGCTCTCCAGCGAGACCAGGTTCCCGTTGACCCGGGCGCCGATGCAACGGTGCCCGACCTCGGTGTGCACGGCGTAGGCGAAGTCCACCGGGGTGGACTCCCCGGGCAGGCTGATCACGTCTCCCTTGGGCGTGAAGACGAAGACCTCCTGCGGACCGAGGTCGTAGCGCAACGTCTCCAGGAACTCGCCGGGCTCCTGCGCCTCGCGCTGCCAGTCCAGCAGCTGGCGCAGCCACAGCATGTCGTCGCCGGCCGGGGACGGCGTCGGCCGGGCGCCCGCCGCGCGCGCCTTCTCCTTGTACTTCCAGTGCGCCGCGATGCCGTACTCGGCGGTGCGGTGCATCTCGTGGGTACGGATCTGCAACTCCACGGGTTTGCCCTGCGGGCCGATCACCGTGGTGTGCAGCGACTGGTACATGTTGAACTTCGGCATCGCGACGAAGTCCTTGAAGCGGCCCGGCACCGGCTGCCAGTGCGCGTGCATGATGCCCAGCGCCGCGTAGACGTCGCGCACCGACTCCACCAGGACCCGGATGCCGACCAGGTCCCAGATGTCGGTGAAGTCGCGGCCGCGCACGATCATCTTCTGGTAGATCGAGTAGTAGTGCTTGGGCCGGCCGGTGACGACGGCCTCGATCTTGGCCGCCTTCAGCTGGTCGGTGACCGCCGAGGTGACCTCGGCCAGATAGGTGTCCCGCGACGGCGCGCGCTCGGCCACCAGGCGGACGATCTCGTCGTACCGCTTGGGATAGAGGGTGGCGAACGCCAGGTCCTCCAGCTCCCACTTGATCGTGTTCATGCCCAGCCGGTGTGCCAGTGGGGCGAGGATCTCGAGCGTCTCGCGCGCCTTCTTCTCCTGCTTCTCCGGCGCGAGGAAACGCAGGGTGCGCATGTTGTGCAGCC
>JAOPUQ010000069.1 GCA_025963425.1 Modestobacter sp.
GCACCAGCAGCGCCCGGACGTTGCCCTGCTCGTCGCCGAGGAAGCGCTCGGTGTTGATCGAGTACAGGCGCTCGCCGCCCTCCTCGTGGGCGCTGGAGACCCGCATGATCATCGGGTAGGTCGGCCACGGGTTGCGCTCGCCGCGCTTGTCCGGCGGCACCGGCATGATCTCCAGCTGGGCGACCGAGGCCGCGCCCTGCCGGTGGGAGGTGCCCAGACAGTCCGCGCCGGTGTCGCCGCCGCCGATGATCACCACGCGCTTGCCCTCGGCCGTGATCGGCGGCTCGGCGAGCTCGCCCAGGGCCTGGAGGTTGCCGTAGGGCAGGAACTCCATGGCCAGGTGGATGCCGTTCAGCTCACGGCCGGGGACCGGAAGGTCCCGGCCGATGGTGGCGCCCCCGGCGAGGACGACGGCGTCGAAGCCACCGCGCAGCTGCTCGACCGACAGGTCGTCGGGGCCGGAGCCGCCGACCTCGACGCCGGTGACGAACCGGGTGCCCTCGGCCCGCATCTGGTCCAGCCGGCGATCCAGGTAGCGCTTCTCCATCTTGAACTCGGGGATGCCGTAGCGCAGCAGCCCGCCGATCCGGTCGGCCCGCTCGTAGACGGTGACCTCGTGCCCGGCGCGGGTGAGCTGCTGGGCGGCGGCCAGCCCGGCCGGCCCGGAGCCGACGACGGCGACCTTCTTGCCGGTGAGTTCCTGCGGCGGCTGCGGGGTGACCCAGCCGTTGGCGAACGCCTGGTCGATGATCTCGAACTCGATCTGCTTGATCGTGACCGGCGCGTCCTGCAGGTTCAGCACGCAGGCCCCCTCGCACGGCGCCGGGCACAGCTTCCCGGTGAACTCCGGGAAGTTGTTGGTGGCGTGCAGCCGCTCGATGGCGTCGCGCCAGTCGTCGCGGCGGGCGAGGTCGTTCCACTCGGGGATCAGGTTGCCCAGCGGGCAGCCGTGGTGGCAGAACGGGATCCCGAAGTCCAAGCAGCGTGCGGCCTGCTCCCGCACCGTGGCGACCGGGAAGACGGCGTCCTCACCGTTCTCCCGGTCGAGGTAGACGTCCTTCCAGTCCAACAGCCGCAGGTCGACCGGCCGCCTCGGCGGCATCTGGCGGTCGAACTTCAGGAACCCGGTGCTGTCAGCCACGTGCTGCCTCCATGACGGCTCGGTCGACGTCGTACCCGGCCGCTTCCGCGGCACGCCGGGCCTCGGTCGCGCGACGGTAGTCGCGCGGCATGATCACGCTGAACCGGTCGGACCACCGGCCCCAGTCGGCCAGCAGCGCGGCGGCCACCGTCGACTCGGTCTCCGCGACGTACCGGGTGAGCACGTCGCGCAGCCAGGACGAGGACTCCGCGTCCAACGCCTCGATGTCGACCATCTCGCTGTTCACCCGGTGCCGCGCCAGGTCGAGCACGTAGCCGATGCCCCCGGACATGCCGGCGGCGATGTTGCGCCCGGTCGGCCCGAGGATGACCGCCGAACCGCCGGTCATGTACTCCAGCGCGTGGTCGCCGACGCCCTCGACGACGGCCAGCGCACCGGAGTTGCGCACGCAGAACCGCTCCCCGACCCGCCCGCGGAGGAACACCTCACCGGCGGTCGCGCCGTAGCCGATGACGTTGCCGGCGATGACGGCGTCCTCGGCGGCGAAGGTGGCCTCGCGCGCCGGGCGGACGACGATGCGCCCACCGGACAGGCCCTTGCCGACGTAGTCGTTGGCGTCACCGAGCAGCGTCATGGTGATGCCGCGCGGCAGGAAGGCGCCGAAGGACTGCCCCGCCGACCCCTCGAAGGTCAGGTCGATGGTGCCGTCGGGCAGGCCCTCGCCGCCGAAGCGGCGGGTGACCATGGAGCCCAGCATCGTGCCGACGGTGCGGTTCACGTTGCGCACCGGCAGCTGCAGGCTGACCGGCCGGGCGTCGAGCAGCGCGCCCTCGCAGAGCTGGATCAGTGTCTGGTCCAGGGCCACGTCCAGGCCGTGGTCCTGGCCGCGGACCCGGCGGCGCGGCGCGCCCTCGGGCAGCTCCGGGACCACCAGCAGCTTGGACAGGTCCAGGCCGCGGGCCTTCCAGTGGTCGACCGCCGTCCGGGTCTCCAGCAGCTCGGCGTGCCCGATGATCTCCTCGATCGACCGGAAGCCCAGCTCGGCCAGGTACTGGCGGACCTGCTCGGCGAGGAACTCGAAGAAGGTGACCACGAACTCGGGCCGGCCGGTGAACCGCTTGCGCAGCTCCGGGTTCTGCGTCGCCACACCCACCGGGCAGGTGTCCAGGTGGCACACGCGCATCATCACGCAGCCACTGACCACCAGCGGCGCGGTGGCGAAGCCGAACTCCTCGGCGCCCAGCAGCGCGGCGATGACCACGTCCCGGCCGGTCTTGAGCTGGCCGTCCACCTGCACGGTGATCCGGTCGCGGAGCCCGTTGGCGAGCAGCGTCTGCTGGGTCTCGGCCAGGCCGAGCTCCCACGGGGAGCCGGCGTGCTTGAGCGAGGTCAGCGGGGCCGCGCCCGTCCCGCCGTCGTGCCCGGAGATCAGCACGACGTCGGCGTGGGCCTTGCTGACCCCCGCCGCGACCGTGCCGACACCGACCTCGGCGACCAGCTTGACGTTGATCCGCGCCTCGTTGTTGGCGTTCTTGAGGTCGTGGATGAGCTGCTTGAGGTCCTCGATCGAGTAGATGTCGTGGTGCGGCGGCGGGCTGATCAGCCCGACGCCGGGCGTGGAGTGCCGGGT
>JAOPUQ010000084.1 GCA_025963425.1 Modestobacter sp.
CGGCGGACGACGGCCAGCAGGTCGCTCATCTTGCTGACCTCCTCGACCTGCTCCTTGATGAACCACTGCATGAACTGGTCGGAGGCGAAGTCGTTCTCCCGGCGGGCGATCGCGGTGAGCTCGTTGATCTGCTGGGTGACCCGCTTCTCCTGCTCCAGGGCCAGCGCGACCGGGGCGATCACGTCGACGAAGGAGGTCACCGGGGCGGTGATGCCGGGGATCTCCACGCGCGCGTCGGCGTCGAGCAGGTAGCGCACCATCATCATGGCGTGGTCGCGCTCCTCGACCGCCTGGTCGAAGAAGAGCTGCGCGGTCTGCTGCATCGTCTGCCCGTCGTAGTAGATGGCGATGGCGATGTACTGCTGGTGAGCGGCGAACTCGTGGCCGATCTGCAGGTTGAGCTGGTCGATGAAGGCATCGGCGGCCATGGGTGCTCCCGGATCGCGAAGGTGACGTCGAGGCAAACGGTAGCGGTCGACACGCCGGATGCCTCGACGGGTGGGAAAGGCTTGGCTAACCTCACCGCGTGGGGAAATCGGCGAAGCTGCCCAAGAAGAAGTGCTGCCAGGACAAGCCGCGGTGCGGCCGCTGTCCGTTGCGCGCGCTCGCCGAGGGCACTCTCCCGCCCGGCTACACCGTCAAGAAGCGCCACCTGGTCAAGGTCGGCAAGGCCGACGCCGTGCTCGCCAAGAGCAACCGCAAGGCGGCCTGACCCCAGCGCCGCCCCCCTCCACCCCGTCCCCGAAGGGGTGTGAGGCCGGTGTTCGGCACGGTCCTGGTCGCCAACCGCGGTGAGATCGCGGTCCGCGTCCTGCGCACGCTTCGGGCGATGGGCATCCGCTCGGTCGCCGTCTACTCCGACGCCGATGCCGGTGCCCTGCACACCCGGCTGGCCGACGTCGCCGTCCCGCTCGGGCCGGCCCCGGCCGCCCAGAGCTACCTGTCCATCGAGCGGGTGCTCGACGCCGCGGTCCGGACCGGTGCGCAGGCCGTGCACCCCGGCTACGGCTTCCTGTCCGAGAACGTCGAGTTCGCCCGTGCCTGCGCCGACGCCGGGATCGTCTTCATCGGCCCGCCGGTGGCCGCGATCGAGGCGATGGGCGACAAGATCCGTGCCAAGCAGACCGTCCGCGCCGCGGGGGTGCCGGTCGTGCCCGGTCGCACCGAACCGGGCATGGACGACGCCGCGGTGGCCGCCGCCGCGGTCGAGGCCGGGTTCCCGGTGCTGCTCAAGCCCAGCGCCGGGGGCGGCGGCAAGGGGATGCGGGTCGTCGGCAGCGAGGCGGAGCTGGCCGAGCAGATCGCCGGCGCCCGCCGGGAGGCTCGCAGCTCCTTCGGCGACGACACGCTGCTGGTGGAGCGCTACGTCGGCAACTCCCGGCACATCGAGATACAGGTCCTCGGCGACACGCACGGCACGGTGGTGCACCTGGGGGAGCGTGAGTGCAGCCTCCAGCGCCGGCACCAGAAGGTGATCGAGGAGGCCCCCTCGCCGCTGCTGGACGCCGCGGGCCGGGCCCGGATGGGCAGTGCCGCGGTCGAGGCGGCCCGGGCGGTCGGCTACACCGGCGCGGGCACGGTGGAGTTCATCGTCGACGCCGACGCACCCTCGGACTTCTTCTTCCTGGAGATGAACACCCGGCTGCAGGTGGAGCACCCGGTCACCGAGTGCGTCACCGGGCTGGACCTGGTCGAGCTGCAGGTGCGGGTGGCGGCGGGGGAGCCGCTGCCGTTCGGCCAGGGCGACGTCGTCCTGGACGGTCACGCCATCGAGGCCCGGGTCTACGCCGAGGACCCCGCCCGCGGTTTCCTGCCGCAGGCCGGGACCGTCCTCGCCCTCACCGAGCCGACCGGGGCCGGCGTGCGGGTCGACTCCTCGCTGGCGGTGGGCACGGTGGTCGGCAGCGACTACGACCCGATGCTGGCCAAGGTGATCGCCAGCGGCCCGGACCGGGAGACCGCCCGCGCCCGGCTGGTCGCCGCGCTCGGCGGGACCGCCGTCCTGGGCATGGCCACCAACACCGGCTTCCTGCGCGCGCTGCTCGCCGACCCCGACGTGGTCGCCGGGCGGCTGGACACCGGCCTGATCGAGCGCCGCGGCGCCGCGCTGACCACCGTGCAGCCGCCGTCCCCGGCGGTGTACGCGGCCGCGGCCCTGGCGCTGCTGGTGGAGTCCGAGCCCACCGGCGCCCTGGTCGACCGCTGGGACGTCCCCGATGGCTGGCGGCTCGGCGAGCCGGCCGAGACGGTGCGCCGGCTCTCGGTCGCCGGCGAGGCGCCGGTGACCGTGCGGGTGCGCGGCCGGTCCGGGGACGCCGTCGTCCGCATCGGCGAGGCCGAGCCGGTGCCGGCGCGGGCCGAGCGGGACGGCGCGGCGCTGCTGGTGACCATGGACGGCGTCCGCACCCGGTACACCGTCGCCCACTCCGACGGCGCGGTGTGGCTGGCCGCCGACGGCCGGGTCACCGCGATGCGCGAGCAGGAGCGGCTGGCCGCCGCCGCCGGTGCGGCGGTGAGCGACGGCGCGGTCACCGCCCCCATGCCGGGCACGGTGACCCTGGTGCAGGCGTCCGTCGGCGACGAGGTGGCGGCGGGGACCCCGCTGCTGGTCGTCGAGGCGATGAAGATGGAGCACGTGCTGACCGCCCCGCTCGCCGGGACGGTCACCGAGCTCGGCGTGACAGCCGGCCAGTCGGTCCGGCTGGACGAGCGGGTGGCCGTGGTGACCCCACCGGCCGCCGCCGAAGAGGAGTGAGCCAGGTGCTGGACTACCGGTTGGACGCCGAGACCGAGGCGCTGCGGAAGACCGTCCGCGAGTTCTCCGTGGAGGTCATCGCCCCGCAGATCGGCGAGTTCTACGAACGCGACGAGTTCCCCACCGCGATCGTGCGGCAGATGGGCGAGCTCGGGCTGTTCGGGCTGCCCTTCCCCGAGGAGTACGGCGGCTCCGGCGGGGACTACTTCACCCTCTGTGTCGCACTGGAGGAGCTGGCCCGTGTCGACTCGTCGATGGCGATCACCCTGGAGGCCGGGGTGTCGCTGGGCGCGATGCCGATCTTCCGGTTCGGCACCGAGGAGCAGAAGCAGCAGTGGCTGCCCCGGCTGTGCGCCGGGGAGGCGCTGGGCGCCTTCGGGCTGACCGAGCCCGGTGGCGGCTCGGACGCCGGCGCCACCCGCACCACCGCGAAGCTCGAGGACGGGCACTGGGTCATCAACGGCAGCAAGGCGTTCATCACCAACGCAGGCACCGAGATCACCGACCTGGTCACCGTCACCGCCGTCACCGGTACCCGGCCCGACGGCGGCGGCAAGGAGATCTCGGCGATCGTCATCCCGTCGGGTACGCCCGGCTTCGCCGTCGGGAAGCGGTACTCCAAGGTCGGCTGGAACGCCTCGGACACCCGGGAGCTGAGCTTCAGCGACGTCCGGGTGCCCGAGGAGAACCTGGTGGGGGAGCGGGGCCGCGGGTACGCGCAGTTCCTGTCGATCCTCGACGAGGGGCGCATCGCGATCTCCGCGCTGGCCGTGGGCCTGGCGCAGGGGTGCGTGGACGAGAGCGTGAAGTACGCCGCGCAGCGGGAGGCGTTCGGTCAGCCCATCGGCCGCAACCAGGCCGTGCAGTTCATGATCGCCGACATGGAGGTGCGGGCCTCGACCGCGCGGCTGGCCTACTACCGGGCCGCGGAGAAGATGCTGCGCGGGGAGCCGTTCAAGCGCGAGGCCTCGATCGCCAAGCTGTACAGCTCCGAGATGGCGATGGAGAACGCCCGATACGCGGCTCAGGTGCACGGCGGCTACGGGTTCATGAACGAGTTCCCGGTGGGCCGGTTCTACCGGGACGCGAAGATCCTGGAGATCGGCGAGGGGACCTCCGAGGTGCAGCGGATGCTGATCGCCCGCTCGCTCGGCGTGGGCTGACGCCGCCCGCCGGACACGGCGGAGGCTGGCGGGTCTGCAGCGCCGGGTGGACGGGGCGGCTGGGTCCCCCGGGTCCCCCGGGTCCCCCGGGTCCCCTGGGGGAGCTGGGATTTCGGTTCGGGATCGTCCCGGCGCGGCGCGGCGCCAGAGGACGTGCAGCTCAGAGGGGTGGGCGACGCTCCGCTCCGGCTCGCGACGATGGTCGGCGGGGGCCATCTGGAGAGCGTGATGCAGGCGTCCCGTCGTCCTTCCCCTGGAGGTCCCGTGCTGTTCCGGCGCGGCCTCGTTCGTGGCTCGTGGGTCGGTGTCGGCCTGCTGGTAGCGACCAGCGCGGCCGCGCCGGCCGCGCTGGCCGCGGACGACGGCGTGGACCCGGACCCGCTGGTGTCGGGGACGCAGCAGCTGCCCGGGGCCGGCCCGACGTCCGCCGGTGCGCTGGACACCGGGACGCCGGCCGATGAGGCCCCGGCGGCCGGGCCCACCGACGCGGGGGTGGTTCCGCCGACGCTGGACGCCGGGACCCCGGCCGTCGCAGCGGCCGGCCCGTCGGACTCCCTCGGCGACGACGGCGGCGACCCGGACGAGTCCGACGACGACGGCGACGGTGCGGACGCCCCGGCCGGCGTGCACACCCTCGAGGGCTTCTTCGGCAGCGGCAAGGAGCTCGTCATCGACGTGCTGCTGCCCGCGGACGGCATGCCCGACGACCTCGACCTGTCGGCGACCCGGTTCACGATCAGCAACGACGCCGGGGAGTCCTACGAGTGCTCGCTGGACTCGGACGGCCGCTGCACCTTCTCGGCGTTCTTCCTGGACAGGGGCGCCGTTCCCCCGGGCACCTACCGCCTGACCCAGACCGGGCACGCTCCGGGGCTGGAGGCGGTCCCGGGGACCGGGACCGTCGAACTGTGCAACTCCGGCCTCTCGATCATGTCGTCCTGCGCCTGGACGATCCCGCTGCCGGTGCACAACACGTCGAGCTTCAGCCACGGGGTCGTCACCACGGTGCGCGACGTGGCCGGGCGGCCCGTCGTGGGGGCGCACTACTCCCTCGGTGGTCCCGACTACCCCCGCACGGTCCCGCCGGTCGTCGTCCCGCCGGTCGTCGTCCCGCCGGTCGACGACCCGGAGGAGAACGCCCCGCCGGCCGATGACCTGGCGACCGCCGTCTCCGCGGGCTCCGACGGGGGCACCACCACGGGCCTGCCGCCGGTGAGCGCGGGCAGTCCCGCGGTCCAGGCCGCCGCACCCGCATCGACCCGCGCGGTACAGGCGACCAGCGATGCAGACGGTGCCCTGCGCTTCCCCGGGTGGTTCGCGGCCGGCAGCGACTACACGCTCACCCCGGTCACCGCCGACGGCCGCCCGACCGGTGCCTCGTCGCCGCTGACGCTGGTCAAGCCTGCGTCCAGCGGCCAGGCGGCGGAGCTCACGCCCCTGGTCGTCCCGTCGGCCGACGAGCCCACGTCGGTCACGTCACCGGCCCCGGCCCCGGTCCCGGTCCCGGTCCCGGTCCCGGCCCCGGTCCCGGCCCCGGCGGCCGCGCCGTCCTCCGTGCCGACCGGCAGCAGTCCCGTCGCGACGGCTGGTCGGAGGTCGTCGGCAGGTTCCGCGCCGGCCGCCGCGCCGACGTCCACCGCGCCGGCCTCCACCGAGGCCGCACCGACCACGGCCGCCCCGTCGGCGGCGACCTCCGCCCGACCGCGGCAGAGCGCGGCACCGGTCGACGTCCAGGCCGAGCGTCCCGCCGCGGAGACGGTCGGCAGTTCGATGTCGTTGATGACTGTCGTGGGGACGGTGTTCGCCGTCCTCGTCGCGTTCGTGGTCGCCGTTGGCTACGCAGTTCGGCGCCGTGCCCGTTCCGACGGCTGAGTTGCTGGACCCGTGGGGCGCCCGGCTCCGGGTCGCCCCCGAGCCGGGCCCACCGCGGCAGCACGAGGTGGTCGTGGTGCTGTCGCCGGCCTTTCCGCCGTACACCGTGGTGGACCTGCCCGACGACCGGCGCCCGCCGGGGTGGCAGGTCGCCGTCCGGGCGGATGTCGAGGGGGGCCGGGTGCACGCGGTCGAGGTGATGCAGCCCGAAGCGGCGTCGCTCTGGTACGTCGAGCTGTCCGAGCCGGATGCCGAACCGCCGGCCAGCACCCTGGTGGCCTTCTCCGACCTCCGGTACGCCGAGGGCACCCTGCTCGACGCCGACCGGGCGAGCCGGGGCGACGTGACGGGGGCGCGGCAGGTCGGGGCCTTGCGCTGGTGGCCGGGCACGGGTCTGGTGCACCAGCTCTACGTCGGTGCCGAGCACCGGCGACGGGGGGTGGGCCGCAAGCTGGTCCAGGCGGCCTTCGGCCTCCAGCTCGCGCGCGGTCTGCCGCCGCTGCACGGCGACGGGCGGCGTACCGACCTCGGTGAGGAGTGGCGGCGCAGCCTGCCCGAGGCGATCGCCGCGCGGTTGGCGCCCTGGTCCCACCGCATGGCGCCGATGACCCCGCCGGCCTGACGAGGGAGCGTGGGTCCGCCGGCGTCCGGCCGGCGGACCCACCGGCTCAGGTGGTGACGTCGATCAGCACCTTGCCGACTGCGCCGTCCTGGACGGCCTGGTGTGCGGCGGCGGTCTCCGCGAGCGGGAAGACGTGCAGCGGCAGGCCGGCCTCGCGGCCCACCCGGACAGCGCCGTCCTGGACCGCGGCGTTGACGTCCTCGACCCCGATCTCCTTGGCCCTGGCCGGCTCGGTGTAGACGAGCACGAACTGCCAGCGGGCGTTCGATGTCATCTGCAGCCGGACCGGCACGGTGACCTCGGCGCCGCCGTCGTCGGCGTACATGGCGACCGCGCCGTGCCTGCCGATCACCTGGGCGTCCACGCCCGCGTTCACCGCGGCCGAGACCTCGACGATCGCGTCGACACCGTGCGGGGAGATCTTCTTGACCTCGGCGACGACGTCCTGGGCCTTGTAGTTGATGACGTGCGAGGCGCCCGCCGCCGCGGCCAGCTGGGCCTTGTCCGGCCCGCTGACGGTGGCGATCACCGTGGCGTCGGCCCAGCGGGCCAGTTGGATCGCGGCGTTGCCGACCGCGCCGGCGCCACCCTGCACCAGCACGGTGCGGCCGTCGAGCGACCCGGGGCCGATCCGATCGGGCAGCGACTCGGCGACGGTCAGGCAGCGGTGCGCGGTGAGGAACGGGATGCCGAGCGCGGCGCCGAGCTCGAAGGAGGGGGCGGCACCCAGCAGCACGGTCTGCCGGGCCGGGACGACGGTGTACTCCGCGGCGGTGCCGTGCGGCCGCTGCCAGGCGGCCTCCCAGATCCACACCCGCTCGCCGACGAGGACCGGGTCGACGCCCTGGCCCACCGCCTCGACGGTGCCGGCGCCGTCCTGGTTGGGCACCTTGCCGCCCGGTCCGGGATCGGCGCTGCTGCGGGACTTCCAGTCCGTGGGGTTGACCCCGGAGAAGGCCAGACGCACGAGCACCTCGCCCGGTCCGGGCTCGGGGGTGGGGCGTTCGCCGAGCGTGAGGACGTCGGGACCGCCGGGCTGGGTGTAAGTGATGGCTCGCACGGGCCCTTCCTACCCCCACCCGGGGTGGCGCACCCCGTGCGCCGGCTGCGAGCGAGGGGCGGGTTCAGCCGGCCCGACGGCGCAGGCGGCGACGCTCACGCTCGGACAGGCCACCCCAGATGCCGAAGCGCTCGTCGTTGGCCAGCGAGTACTCCAGGCACTCGGCGCGGACCTCGCAGCCGGTGCAGATCTTCTTGGCCTCGCGGGTCGAGCCGCCCTTCTCGGGGAAGAACGCCTCGGGGTCGGTCTCGGCGCACAGGGCGCTCTCGTGCCAGTTCGGCGTCTCGGCGTCCTTGCTGCCGAAGCCGGCGTCGAACACGGTCGCCATGCTCAGCGCGTCCTGCGTGTAGGCGGCCGGCTCGACCGCCGCTGCCGCGTTCCGGTACTCGCTCAGCCACGAAACCTCAGCCATCACGATGCGTCCCCCTGCGTCTCGTCGAGGCATCCGTGTCTACGGCCGGTTGCCCAAATGTCACCGTCTGTGACAACGAGGAGAATTACACCCGTGCCAGTCGGCTTGGTCAAATGTCGGTGGTGTTACGCCGAGTCCCACTGGTCACAGCTGGCCCGAGCGCCCCACGAATCCCGTGGCGTCCCCTGACGCGCCGGTGTCGTGCACAGGTTCTGCTATGACCGGCCGCTGGGTTCGGCCAGATCAAATTGGCCCGGAACGGGCCGGAGACGCTTCCGCGGTGCCGGAGCGGGGGTGGGGTCACATCCGGGCCAGCTCGGCGGCCAGCGGGCCCAGGCCCAGCGGGCCGAGGTCCAGCACGGCGCGGTGCCAGGCCTTGAGGTCGAAGCCGTCGCCCGCCCGCAGCTGCGCCTGCTCCCGGCACACGAGGAAGACCCGCTCGCCGACCTTGTAGGACGGCGCCTGCCCGGGCCAGCCGAGGTAGCGGTGCAGCTCGTCGGTGCGCATCGCGTCGTCCATCGACACGTGCCGGCGGAGGAACTCGGCCGCCACCTCGTAGGTCCACCGCTCACCGAGGTCCTCGCCGGCCGGGATGGGCAGGTTGAGGTGCACGCCGATGTCCAGCACCACGCGGGCGGCGCGCAGCTCCTGGGCGTCGAGCATGCCCAGCCGGTCGCCCGGGTCGTCGAGGAACCCGAGCTCGGCCATCAGCCGCTCGGAGTACAGCGCCCAGCCCTCACCGTGCGCGGAGCACCAGCACAGCAGCCGCTGCCAGCGGTTGAGCACCGCGGCGTTGTAGACGGTCTGGCCGATCTGCAGGTGGTGCCCGGGGACGCCCTCGTGGAAGACGGTCGTCGTCTCCCGCCAGGTGGTCATGTCGGTGACGCCCTCGGGCAGTGACCACCACATGCGGCCCGGGCGGCTGAAGTCCTCGGTCGGGCCGGTGTAGTAGACGCCCTCACCGGACGTCGGGGTGAGCCGTCCCTCGACCCGCTGCACCGGCTCCGGGATGTCGAAGTGGACGCCGTTGAGCGCGGCGACGGCCCGGTCGGCGGTCTCCTGCAGCCAGGCCTGCAGGTGCTCTCGGCCGCGCACCATGCGCTCGGGGTCGGCGTCGAGGGCGGCCATCGCACCGGCGATGCCCTGGCCCGGGGCGATGATCTCGGCGACCGCCTGCTTCTCCGCGACGATGCGGGCGAGCTCCTGCCAGCCCCAGGCGTAGGTCTCCTCGAGGTCCAGGTCGACGCCGCTGAAGAAGCGGGACTCCAGGGCGTAGCGCTCCCGGCCCACGCCGTCCGCCTGCGGGGCGCGGGGGAGGAGCTCGGCCTCCAGGTGGTCGGCGAAGGCCAGTAGTGCGGTCTCGACCCCCGTGACGGCGGAGGCCAGGTCGCGCGCCAGCGCGCCGTCCGGGGGCACGGGCGCACCGGCGGCCAGCTCGGCGAAGAACCCGGGGGCGTCGCTCGCCCCCGCCCATCTGCGGGCGATACCGGCGCACAGTCGCACCTGCCGCGCCGCGGCGACCTGGCCGGCGTCCGCGGCGGCGTCCAGCCCGGCGGTGTACCCCTCGAGCGCGGCCGGCAGCGCCTCCAGCCGGCGGGCGATCGTCGTCCAGTCGGCCTCGGTGCCGGTCGGCATCAGGTCGAACGTCGCCCGGAACTGCTGCAGCGGGCTGTCGATGGTGTTGAGGTCGGCCTGCGCCCAGCCGGCGTCGTGGCGCGCGAGCTCCGCGCCGAGCCGCTCCAGCATCGCGCCGCGGGCGACCTCGTCCCGCCGGTCCACCGGGTCGGTGGTCTCGACCGCTGCGATCGTGCGGCGGAGCAGGTCGGCGTGCGCGGCGTGCCCGGCCGGCGTGAAGTCCGGCCAGCGCTCCTCGTGGCCGGGCACCCCGATGGAGGTGGCCACGGTGGGCTGGGAGGCGGCGTAGTCGTCGACGAACCGCTCGGCCAGCTGGTCGAGCGGGGACGGCGGGCGCAGGGGCTCACTCACCCGTCGAACGCTAGCGGCCGGTGCGCCCTCCCGCGGTCGATGTCTCGGGTGGCTGCGCCGGCGGACGGCCCTCGCCGTGCTCGAGCTCAGGCGTCGGGCGGCGCGAGTGACGCCGCGAGCGCGGCGGCCTCCTCCGCTTCCATGCCGGCGAAGGGATGGTCGACGACGTAGAGCCAGCCGCCGTCCGGTTGACGTTCAGCCACCTCGGCGGTCACCGCCGACATGGCCTGGCCCCCGGCTGTGTACGTCCACTCGTTGCTCAGGACGGCCCGGTTCCCCGCCTCGATCGCGAAGCGACTACGGATCGTCATCTGCCTGTTCATCGCCAGGAACCCGGACCACTGCTCGCGGATGGCCTCCAGCCCGGTCGCCGTCGACCCGTCCAGCAGGACCATGGTCGCGTGGGGTGCGTACAGGGCCATGAGGCCGTCTCGGTCATGGTCGTTCGCCCGGGCCTCGACAGCCGGATGGATCTCTTCGAGTGCCACGCCACGCGCCATGAGCCGCTTCTTCCCGGGAGCAGGGACGGTCAGAGAGCCACGGTGGCGCCCGACCCGGCGCCGGAGGGAGGTCCGCCGCTCCTGCCCGAGGTCGCGGCCGGGGGCGCTCAGCTGCCCGGGGCGCCGTCGGGGAACCCGCCGTCGGAGGTCACGAGGGCAGGCAGGTTGACCACGATCGCCTCCTGGCTGCTGCGGGCGATGACCACGACCGCCTCCTCGTCGGTGGGGTTCTCCTCGCGGTGCGGCACGAACGGCGGGACGAACACGTAGTCACCCGGATCGGTCGCCAGCCGGATCTCCTGGCCGTCCTGCGCGAACACGAAGACCGGGTGCCCGGACAGCACGTGGATGGCGGTCTCGGAGTCGCCGTGGTGGTGGGCTGCGGAGGCGGTGTGCGCTGCGACGTGGGTCTGCCCCATCCAGACCCGCTGCGCGCCGACCGTGCGGGCGGACACCGCCTCGCGGCGGGTCATCCCGTCGGTCTGGCCGGTGTCGCCGGTCAGCTCGGCGGCGCGCACGTGGCGCAGCGGCTGGTGCCAGCCGTCCGGCAGGTCGGTGGACTGCGTTGCCACGGTCGCTCCTCGGACGGGTCGAACGGCTGGTGGACACAGTGCGGGCGTTGCCCGGGCGGGCGAGCCGGGTCAGGCGGGAGAGGTCTCCGGACTGCCCCCACGGGCACCGGCGATGAACTCGCGAAGGACGGGGTAGACCTCGGTGTCCCAGCGGGAGCCGCTGAAGACGCCGTAGTGGCCGACGCCCGGCTGCAGGTGGTGGTGCTTGCGGTCGTCCGGGATGCCGGTGCAGAGGGCGTGCGCCGCCTCGGTCTGACCCGGCGAGCAGATGTCGTCCCGGGCGCCCTCGACGGTGAGCAGGTCGGTGCTCGTGATGGCGGCGGGGTCGACCGGGGCGCCACGCCACGTGAACCGGCCGGTCGCCATGTGGTTCTCCTGGAAGATGCGGCCGACCGTCTCGAGGTAGAACTCCGCCGGGACGTCCATGACGGCGCCGTACTCGTCGTAGAAGGCGCGGGTGGATGCCGCCTTCGCGGTCTCACCTGCCACGAGATCCCGATAGAGCCGCGCATGGGCGCTCAGGTGCCGCTTGGGGTTCATCGACATGAATGCGGTCAGCTGGGTGATCCCCGGGTAGACCCGCCGGCCGGCGCCGGCGTACCGCGCCGGCACCGTGTCGATGAGCCGGCGTTCGAAGGAGGGCAACGGCCTGGTCGCGGCCATCGTGTTGATCCGGTTGGGATTCACCCGGGTGTCGACCGGTCCGGCCATGAGGGTGAGGCTGCTGGGCTGGGCGACGTCGCCGGCCGCGGCGAGGAGCGCGACCGCGGCCAGGACGGGGACGGCGGGCTGGCAGACGGCGACGACGTGGGTGTCGGGCCCGAGGTGGCGGAGGGCCTGCATGACGTGCTCGATGTACTCGTCGAGCCCGAACCGACCGGCGTCGACGGGGACATCCCGTGCGTTGTGCCAGTCCAGGACGTGCACGTCGTGCTCGGACAGCATCGTGCGGATGGTCGCTCGGATCAGCGTCGTGAAGTGCCCGGACATCGGTCCGACGACGAGCACCCGGGGCTGGCCGGTGACCGACGGCTTCTCGAAGTGCAGGAGGGTGGCGAACGGCGTCCGCATCATCTGGCGCTCGGACACGACGGCCGTCTCGGTGCCCACCGGAACGGCGTCGATGCCGAACGCCGGCCGCTCGTGCGTCGGACGCGCCTTGGCGACGATGTCGCAGGCTGCCCGCATGTGCCGGACACCCGGCCCCACGAGCGAGGACGGGAGCGCGTGCAGTGCGCGTGCGGTCCTCTCCGACGCGGCCACCATCGGGATGGACATACGGCGCTGCAGTTCGTACACGGTGTAGAGCATGCCAACCTGCCTGTAGCTGACGGGGACCGTGAAGTGGTGCACCTCACACCGGGGGACTGTATCCATGGCTCGGGAACCTCGCCGAACGCCGCTCCCGCACGGCGGGTCAGACCCACCGCGATCGCCTCCTGACTGCCGCGCGTGGTCACCGCCGCCGGAGTGCGCATCAGCCGTCCGGAGAGGGGTAACGCGGTGATCGCGTGGCCGAGCGCATGTCCTGCGACGAAGGAGGATGGACGATGAGCACCAAGGTCGAGGAGTCGATCCAGGTCGACGTACCGGTGAGCACGGCCTACAACCAGTGGACCCAGTTCGAGGACTTCCCGTACTTCATGGGCGGGATGAAGGAGGTCCACCAGCACGACGACCAGCGTCTGCACTGGGTCGCAGAGATCGCGGGTGTGCGGCGGGAGTGGGAGGCCACGATCCTGGAGCAGGTACCCGACCAGCGAATCGCCTGGGCGGCCACGGAGGGTGCGACCAATGCCGGCGCTGTCCGGTTCGTGCCTGCCGGCCCGGCGTCCACCACCGTGTACCTCACGCTGGAGTACGAGCCTGAAGGTGTCGTGGAACAGGCCGGTGACAAGCTCGGCGTCGTGGGCCGGCAGGTGAGGTCCGACCTGGAGCGGTTCAAGGCGCTCATCGAGGACGAGGGCTACGCCAGCGGTGCCTGGCGTGGGTCGATCAATGAGGGACTCGCCGTCGGCACCCCGGGAGTGGAGGACGCAGCCGCCTCCCGTGGGGACAGCGGCAAGGCAGGGGTGTCGGCGAAGACCGTCATCGCCGGCGCCGCGGCGGCGGTGGCCGGCGTTGCGGCCGCCGGTGCCGCCGCAGCGGCGTCGAAGGGCGGGCAGGACGAGGGCCGGCAGGGCGTGCAGCCGGACGAGCGGCCCGAGGTGACCGTCGTCCAGCAGCCACCCGCTGATGCAGTCAGGGACGACGTGCTGATCGAGGCGTCCGACGCGGCCGGCTACTCGACCCCGTCCTCCACGGAGGGTGTCGAGAGGACCGGCGTGACCGGTACCGACGACGACCCCATGATCGGGGGCGGCAGTCGCTGATCCGCGCGGTCGGTGGAGGAGGGGCAGCCCCTTCCTCCACCGACCGCCGGCACGGCCGTGTCCCGGGGGGCAGGCGGAGCGCGCGGTGGCGAGGCGCTCGGCCGACGGCGTCCCCCTACTCCATCACCCGGATGGGTCGCCGGCCCGATCTCCTGGCCGTCCGGCGCGGACGCGAAGACCGGGTGCCCGGACAGCACGTGGCTGGCGGTCTCGGGGTCGCCGTGGTGGTGGGCTCCGGAGGCGGTGTGCGCTGCGACGTGGGTCTGCCCCATCCAGACCCGCTGCGCGTCGACCGTGCGGGCGGAGTGATCACGGGCTGACGTCGGTCCCACACCCCGTGACGTGACCGGCCGCGGCCGGTCGAACTGGTGCCCACAGCCAGGTCGATCGGCGGTCCGATGGGTCCACTGCCGTCGTTGGGCAGCCGACGTCGACCCCTGACGGGGAGGGGAGCAAGCCATGGAGGAACGCCGTCGCCGCACGTTCGGCCGGCACCGGGGGACGCAGCCCGGGGAGGGGCGCAGCGGTTCGCACGCGCCGACGTCGAGGACCCGGGGCACCCAGCGGCCCGCCGTGACCGGGCTCCGGCCGCCCACCCGGCGGCGTTGTCGGCCGTGGGTGGCCGACGTCGTGCTCGCACTCGGTGTCCTGGTCGTCGTGGCCGTCGCGGTGGCCGTGCTGGTCCCGAACGTGACCCGCGGTGAGGACGTCGGGGCCTACGCGGCCACGCCGACGAGCCCGTCCTCCCCGGGCGCCGGTGCGACCGACGTCCGGACGCCGGCGGGGGTGCCGGCCGGGCCGACGGGCCTGCCGCTGGCCGCGCCACCCTTCGACGCCGCGCCACTCTTCGACGCCGCGCCCTGGGTGACCGAAGGGCCGGTCGATGCCCGGTCCGGTGGGGTCCGCACCCGGGACCCGGGGAACGTCGCCGCCGCCGCGCCGACCTTCCCGAGTCTCTTGCCGGCCGCGTGGACGACGACCCGGACGACCCCGACGACGCCGCCCAGGACCATCCTCGGCCCAGCCGTGCCGCCACCTGCGACGACAGTTCCGCCTCGGCCGCCGACGACCGCCGCGCTGCCGCCGCCC
>JAOPUQ010000116.1 GCA_025963425.1 Modestobacter sp.
AGGCGCCGGTCGCCGTCGACCTGCCCCAGCGCGCCCGCAGCCGGCTGCTGCGGCGGCGGCGGCCCGGACAACGGGGGGAGCGGCGCCGGCGCCGCTGATCAGCCGGCGTAGTGCGACTCCGCGACCTCGTCGTGCACCGCCGGGGACGGCTCGATGCCCGGCGGCACGTGCTGCGGGCCCGCCTCCGGGGGCCGCGGGGCGTCCTGCGGGTGCAGTCGGACGGCGAGCAGCGCGACGTCGTCCTCGGTGTCGGGCAGGAACATCCGCTCCAGCAACCGGTCGCACAGCTGGTCCAGCGGCAGGTCGGCCAGCTCGCCGACCACCCGGAGCAGTTCGTCGATGCCGGCGTCGAGGTCGCGGTCCCGGCGCTCGACCAGTCCGTCGGTGTAGAGCAGCAGCGTGCCGCCGCGCTGGATCGTGGCGACCCGGTCGACCCGCGACGTGGCCGCGTCGACGCCCAGCAGGAGGTCCGGCGGGTCGCCGTCGAGCAGGGTCACGGTGCCGTCGGGCTCCAGCAGCACCGGTGGCGGGTGCCCGGCGGTCGACCAGCGCACCCGGGTGGTACCGGCCAGCAGCTCCGGGTCGTCCTGCTCCAACCGGGCCACCAGCGCGGTGGCCATCGTGTCCAGGTCCAGTCCGCGGGCGGCACGGTCCAGGCCGGTGAGCACCTCGGCCGGGGTGCCCCCGGTGTGGTGACCGATGCCGCGCAGCAGGCCCCGCAACTGGCCCATCGCCGCCGCGGCCCGGCTGTCGTGCCCCACGACGTCGCCGATCACCAGGACCGTGCCGCCGTCGGACTGGACGAAGGCGTCGTACCAGTCGCCGCCGATCTCCGCCCCGGCCGCGGCGGGCACGTAGCGGACGACGATCTCGCAGTGGTCGGGCGCCGGCGGGGCGGTGAGCAGGCTGCGCTGCAGCGTCTCGGCGAGCTGCCGCTGCTGCCCGAACAATCGCGCCTGCTGCAGCGCCAGTCCCGCCCGGCGGCCCACCTCCAGCGCGGTGTCGATCTCGACCTGGGTGTGCGGCCCGCGGTCGGGCCCGGTGTAGAGCCCCAGCACGCCCAGCGTCCGGCCGCGGGCGACCAGCGGGACGGCGAGTCCGGCGGCCGGGTTCAGTGCCGCCAGCGCAGCGCGGGCCGCCGGGTCGGGCAGTGCCCGGGCGATGACGTCCTCGTCGAGCGTGGTCAGCACCAGGGGGCGGCCGGTGCGGATGACGACGCGGGCGGCCGCGGCGTCGGTCATGCCGGAGACCATGGACCGCACGTACCGCTCGAGCTCGGGGACCAGGGCGGGGTCGGAGTGCCCGGTGGCGATCTCCCGCATGCGGCCGTGCTCGTCACTGACCAGCACCCAGCACCAGTCGCCCAGCGCGGGGACGACCAGCTCGGTCAGCTGGCTGATCTGCTCGGTGATGTCCAGCGTTCCCGACAGCACGCGCCCGGTCTCGGCGAGCAGCCGCAGCCGGGCGTTGGCCGCGGCCATCTCCGCGACGGCCGCGTCCCGCTCGGCGTCGGCGCGCAGCCGGGACACCGTCAGCGCGATCTGCGCGGCCAGCGCCTCGAGCAGCCCGAGGTCGTCGGCGGCGAAGGGCCGGTCGTGCGCCCAGACCACCACGAAGCTGCCGACCACCCGGCCCTCGACCCGCAGCGGCAGCGCGGCCAGCGCCCGGACCACGACCAGCTCGGCGACCTCGGCCATCGCCGGGAAGCGGGCCACCGCCTCCTCCGGGTCGGCCAGGAAGACCGGCTCGCCGTGCCGCACCACGTACTGGGTGGGCAGCGAGTCGTCCATGGCGAGCTCGACACCGGTGGCCGGCAGGGCGACGTCCGCGCCGGTCTCGACGGCGTCGACCAGCCCGCGGGTCATGTGCAGGAGCAGCGACCCGGCCGGATCGAGGACGGCGAGGGCGGTGGAGTCGGCGCCGAGCACGCTGGCGCAGCCGCGGAGCGCCACCTCCGCCAGCTGGTCCATCCGGGTTGCGTTGGCCAGCTCCGCGGCCACCTCGGCGATGGCGGCGGCCCGCTGGACCGCCGACAGCCGGCGCTCGGCCTGCTCGCGGGCGTCCGTCACGTCGACCGTGGTGCCGATGATGCGCACGGCCGTGCCGCGGGCGTCGGTGACGACCCGGCCGCGGGACACCGTCCAGCGCACGTCACCGTTGACCCGCAGTACCCGTGCCTCGACCGTGTACTGCCCGGTCTGCTCCAGGGCCACGCGCGTGGCCTCCTCGACGGCGGCGTGGTCGTCGGGGTGCACGTGCACCAGCAGCTGGTCCATCGCCGGCAGCTCGACCGCCCCGTCGAGGCCGAAGATCGCCGCACAGCGCTCGTCCCAGTGGACGGTGCCGGTGCGCAGGTCGCGCTCCCAGATCCCGACCGAGCTGGCCTCCAGGGCCACCTGCAGCCGGGCGAGGGAGGTGCCGACGGCCGACTGCGCGGCGGAGAGCTCGAGCTCGGCGACGACGGAGGTCGCCAGCTGCTCCAGCAGCTCCGCGGCGTCCCGGGACCAGGCGCGCGGTACCGCGTCGTAGACGGCCAGCACGCCGACGACGTGGCCGGAGGCGGCGATCAGCGGCGCCCCCAGGTAGGCCGCGACCTGACCGGAGGTGATGGCGGGCAGATCTGCGACCCGGGGGTCCTCCGCCGCCGCGGGCAGGTTGAGCGACGCCCCGCAGCGGACGGTGATGGCCGACAGCGCGCCGGTCAGCAGCGCCGGGCCGCCGACGACGCCGGGCGGCAGCCCGTACCCGCCGACGACGACGTCGTGGTCGGTGAACAGCGTGACCTTGGCGTGATCGGCACCGACCAGCCGGGCGGCCAGCGCCGACAGCCGGTCGAAGGCAGCGGGGCCGGGGACCTCGAGCAGCAGCCGCCGCGCGGCGGCGATGCGGTGGGGGTCGCCCAGCGCGTCGGCCCCGGCCGGGCTCGAGACGGGCAGCGCGGACACGAGCTCCCCTCCGGTCGGCCGGCCACGCCGGTCGTGTCCTGATCCGTGCTCATGCTGCCACGACCCGCCGGCCGCACCGGGGATGTCCCGGGTACGTCGGCTCACCCGCCCGGGTGAGCCGCGGCAGCGGAGGTCAAGCCCCCTCGGCGGGCGACCGATGGAACGGCATGCTGGACACCCCCACGATCAGCCTGCCGGACTGCCGTCCGCTGCTCGCCGATCCCGACGACCTGACCGTCGTCTTCCAGCCGATCGTCGACCTGGCGTCGGCCACCATCGCCGGGTACGAGGCGCTCGCGCGCTTCCCCGGCACCGCCTCCCCCGACGTCTGGTTCGCCGCGGCCGCTGACGCGGGGCTCCGCGCGGAGCTGGAGGCGCTGGCCGTCATCCGGGCGCTGTCGGCGCTGCCCGACCTGCCGGCCAACACGTTCATGACCATCAACGTCAGTCCGCACCTGCTCGGCAGCCCGCCGATCGTGGCGGCCCTGGCCTCCGTGCCGACCCTGCGCCGGGTGGTCATCGAGCTCACCGAGCACAGCCCGGTCGACGACCTCGCCACGCTGCGGGAGCAGACCGCCGCCCTGCGCGGGCGCGGTGCGCTCATCGCCATCGACGACGCCGGCTCGGGCTGGTCGGGCCTGCAGCAGCTGGCCGAACTCCGTCCCCAGCTGGTCAAGCTGGACCGGTCCCTGGTGGCCGGCATCGACAACGACCCGGTGAAGGTCGCCCTGGCCGAGATGGTCGGCGCGTTCAGCAGCCGGATCGACGCGTGGCTGCTCGCCGAGGGCATCGAGACCGTCGCTGAGCTCGCCGCGTTCGCCCGGCTGGGCGTGCCACTGGTGCAGGGCTGGCTGCTCGGCCGGCCCGGTCCCGGCTTCGCGCCGCTGGCGCCCGCGGTGGCGGACCTGGTGCGCGGGCAGGTCGCCCGCGCTCAGCTGGCCGAGAGCGTGGCCAGCCTGCTGCGCCCGGTGCGCCAGCACGAGCAGGGCGCCGACGAGGGCTCGCCCGCGCCCTACGTCGTCCTGGACCGCACCGACGTCCCGGTCGAGCTGGTGCTCACCGACCCGCGCACCGGACAGGGCTACCGCGCCCCGGTGTCGCTCCGGGTCCCGCCCTCGGCCGGGGTCACCGAGACCCTGCAGCGCGCGCTGACCCGCCCGCCGGCCCACCGCTTCGACCCCGTGCTGTGCACCGCGCGCAACGGCGAGGTGCTCGGCCTGCTGCGGGTCGAGGACCTCGCCTCGGCCGCGACCCACGACTGACCCCACTGGCCACCGGGGGCCCTGACCCTGCCCCCGGTCGTTCGACCCGGACCCCCGACCGGTGGCCCGGAGCCCGGAGTTCAGGGAGAAGCCGCATGAAGACCTTCGCCTGCGGGGACGTCGTCCCCGGCTGCACCGCCCACTTCACCGCCGCCGACGAGTCGGCGGTGCTGGGCATGGTGGCCGCGCACGCCAGCGCCGACCACGGCCTGGCGACCGTTCCACCGGAGCTGGTGGCGGCCGTCCGGGCCGCCACCACCAGCGTGTAGTCCTCGGCCGTGTTCAGGCGCTGGCGTCGGTGAGGCGCTGCCGCTCGTCGTCGGTGAGCACCAGGTCCAGCATCGGCAGCAGCTCGGCCAGCTGGTCGACCGAGCGCCCACTGGCGATCGGGGCGGTCACCGTCGGCTGGTCGGCCAGCCAGCGCAGCGCCACCGCCGAACCGGTCACGCCGTGCGCGTCGGCCACCTCGGCCAGCGCGGCCAGCACCCGGTCACCCTTCTCCCCCACGTACGCCGAGGCGCCCTTGGCCCGCGGCGAGTCGATCTGCTCACCGGCCCGGTACTTGCCGGTCAGGAACCCCTTCGCCAGCGCGAAGTAGGGCAGCGCGCCCAGCCCGTGCGCGGCGACGACGTTCCGCAGCTCGGCCTCGTAGGCCTCGCGCTCCATCAGGTTGTAGTGCGGCTGGAGGGCCACGTAGCGGGCGACCCCGAGCCGCTCCGAGGTCTCCAGCGCCTCGGTGAGCCGCTTCGCCGAGTAGTTCGAGGCCGCCACGTACCGCACCTTGCCGGCCTGCACCAGCTCGTCGAAAGCGGTGAGCGTCTCCTCCACCGGCGTGCTCGGGTCGTCGTAGTGGGCGTAGTAGAGGTCGATGGTGTCGACCTGCAGGTTGCGCAGCGAGCGCTCGGCGGCCGCCCGGATCTCGGGAGCCGACAGCGGGTGCTCCTTGTCCCCTGGCGAGGCCTTGGTGGCCACCACGACACGGTCGCGCATCCCGCGCTCGGTCAACCACCGGCCGAGGATCTGCTCGGAGACACCGTTGCCGTACATCTCGGCGGTGTCGACGAACGGGGACCGGGTGCTGGGGACGGCGTCGACGAAGCGGTCCAGGAGCGCGAAGGACGTCGCCTCGTCCGCCGTCCAGCCGAACACGTTGCCGCCCAGACAGAGGTCGCTGACGGTCAGATCGGTCCCGGGGAGCGGTGGCATGACCTCCACGCTAGGTCGGCCGGAGTGACGTCGCGCGGCGGGCCCTCAGTGCCCCCAGAACGTGACGGTTGTGACCAACGGGCCGTAAAACCGCGGAAATCCGGGGTCAGCGCTGGCCAGGACGGGGGTCGGCATGGCAGCGTGCGCCGCGTTCCTGGTCGACGACGTGGTCGACCAGACCCGCCCACCGAGCCCCGAAGGCTGGCGATCCCGCCAGCACGGGGCACGGTGGAGGCCCGGCGTCCGTTCCCGGACGACCAGGGTGAGTGCCCGGCGAAAGCCGGGCACGACGACGAACGGCGTCCGCCCCGCACCGGGGCGGCCCGCCTGATCCCCCAGTGAGAGGACCACGATGAACAAGGCCGAACTCGTCTCCGCCATCGCCAAGCGCGCCGACGTCCCCGCGTCGACCGTCGACTCCGTGATCGACGGCCTCCGCGAGGAGCTGGTCGAGGCCATCACCCGCGGCGACAAGGTGGCCGTCCCCGGGCTGCTGACCGTCGAGCGCGGGCAGCGCTCCGCCCGCACCGGCCGCAACCCGCAGACCGGTGAGTCGATCGAGATCGCCGCTGCGCACACCGTCAAGATCAGCGCCGGCTCGAACCTCAAGAAGGCCGCGAGCGCCGTCCCGGTCGACTGACCTCGCACGCCCCAGCACCACCTGCTCGACCGCGCCCCCGTTCCGCTCCTGGCTCCGTGCCAGGATGCGGGCGGGGGCGCCGCCCATCGGGGTGCGGCTCCGCGACGTCCGGGAGCGACGCGTGACCGCTGTGCAGACCGACCTGGCCATGACGACCGATCCGGCCGCGGTCGGGTTCGACGCCGCCCGCCTGCTGCGGCTGGACCGCCGCCTCGCCCAGTGGGTGGACGAGGGGCAGCTGCCCGGCTTCCTGGTCACCGTCGCCCGGCACGGGCGCCTGGTGCACGTCGGCAAGCACGGGCACCGCGACGTCGAGGCTGGCCGGCCGGTCACCGACGACACCCGGTGGCGCATCTACTCGATGACCAAGCCGGTGACCTCGGTGGCGGCGATGTCGCTGTACGAGGAGGGGGCCTTCGAGCTCACCGATCCGATCAGCCGCTGGCTGCCGGAGTTCGCCGACACCCCGGTCTACGTCGCCGG
>JAOPUQ010000224.1 GCA_025963425.1 Modestobacter sp.
GTTGTTGCAGCCGACGCTGATGGACACCCAGCCGGAGTAGGCGGAGTCCCGCTTCGCCGGAAGGCTGGAGGGGAAGACCTCCAGGGCCTCGACGATCTCCACCTGGGCCTCGGCGTTGTGCCGGGCGCGCTCGAGCAGCGCGGGCAGTGAGCCGACGTTGTGGGTGCCGAAGACGACGTCCACCCAGGGGGCGCGGCGGACGATCTCGCTGCGGTCCTTCTGTGCCAGGCAGCCGCCGACGGCGATCTGCATGCCGGGGCGGGCGTCCTTGACCGGGCGGAGGTGCCCGAGGTTGCCGTACAGCCGGTTGTCGGCGTTCTCCCGGACCGCGCAGGTGTTGAGGACGACGACGTCGGCGTCGGCACCCTCGGCGGCAGCGCGGTACCCGGCCTCCTCGAGCAGGCCGGAGAGCCGCTCGGAGTCGTGCACGTTCATCTGACAGCCGTAGGTGCGCACCCGGTAGGTCCTGCCTTGGTCCACGGGCCGATCGTACGGACGGCCGCGGCAGGCCCGGTGGGCGCGCACCCGCCGCGCAGCGGCCGATCGTGATCAGCACGACAGTCCCTCGGGGAACTCTGGCCCGGGACCCAGCTTCGTTACAGCTTCGTGATGGCTCCGCCGCCTGACCCGCCCGGGAGGCCGCCTAGGGTCACGATCTGTGACCGATCGTCCGACCGGAGAGCCTCTCGTCCGCCTGACCGGTGTCAACAAGTGGTTCGGCGAACTGCACGTGCTGCAGGACATCGACCTGACCATCGACCGCGGCGAGGTCGTCGTGGTCATCGGCCCGTCGGGTTCGGGCAAGTCGACGCTGTGCCGCACCATCAACCGGCTGGAGTCCATCCAGCGCGGTGAGATCACCATCGACGGCCAGCGACTGCCCGAGGAGGGCAAGGAGCTCGCCCGGCTGCGCAGTGACGTCGGCATGGTGTTCCAGAGCTTCAACCTCTTCGCGCACAAGACCGTGCTGGAGAACGTGACGCTGGGGCCGATCAAGGTGCGCAAGCAGTCCAAGGCCGACGCCGAGAAGCGCGCCCGCGAACTGCTGGACCGGGTCGGGGTGAGCGCCCAGGCCGACAAGGTCCCCGCGCAGCTGTCCGGTGGTCAGCAGCAGCGGGTGGCGATCGCCCGGTCGCTGGCCATGGACCCGAAGGTGATGCTCTTCGACGAGCCCACCTCCGCACTGGACCCCGAGATGATCAACGAGGTCCTCGACGTGATGACCTCGCTGGCCCGGGACGGCATGACGATGGTCGTGGTCACCCACGAGATGGGTTTCGCCCGTCGCGCCGCGAACCGGGTCGTCTTCATGGACGCCGGCCGGATCGTCGAGTCCGCGACGCCGGAGGAGTTCTTCACCAACCCGAGCTCCGACCGGGCCAAGGACTTCCTCTCCAAGATCTTGAACCACTGACCCACCGCACACCCACGAGAGGACCCTCCATGCGCATCACCCGCTACGCCGCCGCCTTCGCGGCGTTCGGCGTCGTGCTCGCCGGCTGTTCCAGCGAGGCCGGCAACCAGGCCGGGACCGCCGCCGAGAACACCAGCGCCGTTGCGACCGACGTCCAGTTCGACGCCGGGACGACGATGGCCGAGCTCAACGCGGCCGGCGCGATCACCATCGGCACCAAGTTCGACCAGCCCGGGTTCGGTCTCCTCAACCCGACCACCAAGGCGCCAGAGGGCTTCGACGTCGAGATGGGCAAACTCATCGCCGCCAAGCTCGGGATCCCCGCGGACGGGATCACCTGGACCGAGACGGTCTCGGCCAACCGCGAGGCGTTCATCCAGAACGGCCAGGTCGACATCGTGGTGGCCACCTACACGATCAACGACAAGCGCAAGGAGGTCGTGGACTTCGCCGGGCCGTACTACGAGGCGGGCCAGGACATCATGGTCGCCAAGGGCAACCCCGAGAAGATCGAGGGTCCGGACGACCTCGCCGGCAAGAACGTCTGCTCGGTGGAGGGCTCCACCCCGGCGGAGAACATTCGCACGAAGTACCCGCAGGCGCAGCTCACCCTCTTCGACGTCTACTCCAAGTGCGCCGACGCCCTGACCAACGGTCAGGTCGACGCGGTCACCACGGACAACGTCATCCTCACCGGTCTGGTGGCCGGCAACCCCGAGGGCTTCCAGCTGGTGGGCAACCCGTTCACCAAGGAGCCCTACGGCATCGGCCTGGCCAAGGGCGACGACGCGTTCCGCGCCTTCATCAACGACACCCTCCAGGAGTCCTTCGACGACGGCTCCTGGGCCGACGCCTGGGACGCGACCGCAGGCGCCATCAGCGGCACCGAGGCCCCCAAGCCGCCGACCATCGACCGCTACTGACCCACCTGTGACGCCGCCGGGCGGGGACTCCCTCCGCCCGGCGGTGCCACGTCCGCCCAGCCTCGAGAGGGGGCACGGTGCAGTTCTTCATCGACAACTTCCCGCTGCTGCGGGAGGCCTTCCTCACGACGCTGAGCCTGTCCCTGCTCGCCGGCCTGGTCGCCATCGTCCTCGGGACCCTGCTGGCCGCCCTGCGGGTCAGCCCGGTGCTGCCGCTGCGCGGTCTGGCGACCTTCTACGTGGAGACGTTCCGGAACACGCCGCTGACGGTCGTCTTCTTCTTCATCATCTTCGGGCTGCCGCAGATCGACTTCTCCGTCGGCTTCTTCACCGGCTCGGTGCTCGCGGTCGGCATGTACACCGCCGCCTTCGTCTGCGAGGCCGTGCGTTCGGGCATCAACGCGGTCTCCGCCGGTCAGGCCGAGGCCTCCCGGGCTCTCGGGCTGACGTTCGGCCAGTCCCTGCGTGAGGTCGTGCTTCCCCAGGCGTTCCGCACCGTCGTCCCCCCACTGGGCAACGTCTGGATCGCCATGGTCAAGAACACCTCGATCGCGGCCGGCTTCGCCGTCACCGAGCTGACCGCGTCGCTGCAGCGGCTGTCCAATGCCAACGGCGGGGAGATCCTGCTGGTCCTGCTCGCCGTCGTCGCCGGCTACATGCTGATCACGCTTCCGTCGGCGTACGGCATCAGCCGCGTCGAGCGCCGGGTGGCGATCCTCCGATGAGCGCACCGGTCCTGTTCGACCTCCCCGGTCCGAAGACGCGTGCCCGGATCCGGATCGGCACGGTCATCGGCGCCCTCGTCGTGCTGGCCGTCATCGCCTTCGTGCTCGTCCGGCTCGCCGGGAACGGGCAGCTGGACCCGCAGCGTTGGGCGGTGCTCTTCGACCCCAACAGCGGGGTGCCCCAGGCGCTGGGCGACGCGCTGGTCGCCACCCTGAAGGTGGCCGCGGTGGGGATGGTGTTCGCGACCCTGCTGGGGCTGCTGCTCGCCGTGGGCCGGCTCTCCGACCACCCCTGGGTACGGGTGCCGGTGACGACGGTCATCGAGTTCTTCCGGGCCATCCCGCTGCTGGTGGTCATCTTCGCGCTGTACTTCGTGCTGCCCAGCTTCGGCATCCGGCTCAGCGCCTATGCCGCCCTCACCTGCGGGCTGGTGCTCTACAACATGGCCGTGCTGGCCGAGGTCTTCCGCGCCGGGATCCTCTCCGTCGACCGCGGTCAGCCGGAGGCCGCCTACGGGCTGGGGCTGCGCAAGTCGCAGGTCATGCGGCTCGTGCTGCTGCCGCAGGCCATCCGGCGCATGCTGCCGGTGCTCATCGCGCAGCTGGTCGTGCTGCTCAAGGACAGCTCCCTGGGCTTCATCATCGGCTACTTCGAACTGCTCCGGCAGGCGCGCAGCCTGGTCGAGTTCTTCACCCCGCGCTTCGGCAACGAGTACACCTTCCAGCTGTACGTGGCGGCCGGACTGATCTACATCGCGATCAACGTGCTGCTCTCCCAGCTGGCCAAGCTCATCGATCGGCGCACCAGCCGGAACCAGAAGGTCGGCAAGGTGGCCGCCATCCGCCTGCCGGACGAGGGCATGGCGGCGGCGCCCGGAGCGTCGGTCTGACCCGACCGTCCGGCGGCTGCCCCGGCACCGGCATGCCTGTCCTGAGCTGAGCGTTCACCGGGACGCCTGCCCCGGCACCCGACGTGTGCGACGCGCGCTGTGAACAACGCTCGGATAACCGGTTGCGGCTTGGCACTTTCTCCCGGTGGCCTCCGGGGCGGGGACTGCCGAGATGTAGGACATGACCGCTGCTCACGTCTTGGCCCCGGACCTGGACGACATGGACGACATGGCTGACACCGCGCAGATCTTCGTCAGTCGGCTGCGCGCGAGCGCTGCGGGCTTCGCCACCGCGGCGGGCGCCGAGTCGGCGATCGTCCGCGAGGCGGTCCCCCCGGCCCGACACCGCCGTTCCCGGTGCCGGGTGGTGCTGCGCTACTCCACCGGCGAGGAAAGCGACGTGACCTTCCTGGGCCCGGTCAGCCACCCCTCGCGCGCCCGGGAGGTGACCATGTCGCAGTTCGACACCTCGATCCAGCTGTGGCTGGGCACCGGCCAGGAACGCAGCCGGCGCTGGCTCGTGCCGGACGAGGACGCCGCCGACGGTGTGGCCGTGGACGTCTCCGCCTGGCTCGACCGCTGAGCCCGGCGGTCGCCGCCCGGCGGCCCGACCGCTGAACGCCAGCAGCCCAGATCCGGTGCGGATCTGGGCTGCTGGCGTTTCAGGACCCGGGAGCTGGTTGGGGTGTCAGCGCGGCCGGTCGGCCGGTGGCTGGGACTGCCGGCCGATCGCGACCCAGTGCCCCTCCCCCGCCTCGTCGGCCATGCTCGCGCCACGTTGGCCGGCGATGCCGCCGGCCCCGCCGCCACCGAGGCCGCTGCCGTTGGGTTTTCCCTCCCTGGGCGCGCGGCCGGCCTTCCGGCCTCCAAAGCCCCCACTCCCGAAGCCACCGCTCCCGAAGCCACCGCCGCCAGCCCCACCGCCGAGTCCGCGACTTCCGGACGGACCGCGGCCGGATGCACTGCGGCCGAACCCGCCGCCGCCGAAGCCGCCCGCGGAGCGAGCAGCCGGGGCGATCTCCTCGGGGGCCTGCGCCTCGTCGATGTCCTCGTCCGGGTCGTCGTCCTCCGCGGCCAGGTCAGCGTCGGCGTAGGCGGCGTCCAGCGCCTCGCGCGCCACGATGCCGGCCAGCCCACCGCCGTAGCCCTTGCGGGCGAGCATGCCGACCAGGCGGCGCTCGGCGGTGACCCGGTCCAGGCGGGCCATGCTGCGGGCCCTGCGCGCCACCAGTCGGCGCGCGGTGTCCCACTCGTCCTGCGGGTCGATCTCGGCGACCGCCGCGGCGGCCACCTCGTCGTCGACGCCCTTGGCCCGGAGTTCCTGGGTCAGCGCGCGGCGGGCCAGCCCGCGCCCGGACTGCCGGGAGCTCACCCATGCCGCGGCGTAGGCAGCGTCGTCGATCAGCCCGACCTCGGTGAGCCGGTCCAGCACGGCCTCGGCGACCTCGTCGGCGACCTCGCGCCGGGCCAGCAGCTCGGCGAGCTGCTGGCGGGTCTTGGACGCCCCGGTCAGCGCCCGCAGGCAGATGCCGCGGGCGACCTCCACCGGGTCGCGCTCGTCGGCGGGGGCCGACGACTCTGCACCGGCGGCACCGTCGGAGGTGGTACCCGAGGTGCTGCCGGCACGTCGACCCGCGCTCCGGCCACCGCGCCCGTCCCCGAACCCGGACCGCCCGCCGCTCCGCCCGGAGGCGGCACCTGCCCGACGGCGACCGGACCGCCGGGCATCGCCACCCGCCGGTCCGGCCGCACCGTCGGCGTCGGTACCGGACCCCGAATCGGTCATGAGCCCACCCCGCTAGCGCTCGTCAGGCCCATGGCCACCGGTGCTGCGTTTCTCCGTGACCTCGCGCGGCCGGTCACGAGGGCCTCAGAAGTCGGCCGGCTCGGCCACCGGCGCCTCGACCTTCGGCACGCCGATGCCCAGCTTCTCCTTGATCTTCTTCTCGATCTCGTCGGCCAGGTCCGGGTTGTCGCGCAGGAAGGTGCGGACGTTCTCCTTGCCCTGGCCGAGCTGGTCGCCCTCGTACGTGTACCAGGCACCGGACTTGCGGACGATGCCCTGCTCGACACCGATGTCGATCAGGCCGCCCTCGCGGCTGAAGCCGGTGCCCCAGATGAGGTCGAGCTCGGCCTGCTTGAACGGCGCGGCGACCTTGTTCTTGACGACCTTGACCCGCACCCGGCTGCCGATCGCGTCGGTGCCCTGCTTGAGGGTCTCGATGCGCCGGACGTCCAGCCGGACCGAGGAGTAGAACTTCAGCGCCCGGCCACCGGTGGTGACCTCGGGCGAGCCGTAGACCACGCCGACCTTCTCGCGCAGCTGGTTGATGAAGATCATCGTGGTGCCGGAGTTGCTCAACGCGCCGGTGATCTTGCGCAGCGCCTGGCTCATCAGCCGGGCCTGCAGACCCACGTGGCTGTCGCCCATCTCGCCCTCGATCTCGGCGCGCGGCACGAGCGCGGCCACCGAGTCGACGACGATGATGTCCAGCGCGCCGGAGCGGATCAGCATGTCCGCGATCTCCAGCGCCTGCTCACCGGTGTCGGGCTGGCTGATCAGCAGGGCATCGGTGTCCACGCCGATCGCGCGGGCGTAGTCGGGATCCAGGGCGTGCTCGGCGTCGATGAACGCCGCGATGCCGCCGGAGGCCTGTGCGTTGGCCACCGCGTGCAGGGCGACCGTCGTCTTGCCCGAGGCCTAGGGGCCGTAGACCTCCACGACACGGCCGCGGGGCAGGCCGCCGATGCCGAGCGCGATGTCCAGGGCGATGGACCCGGTGGGGATGACCTTCATGGCCACCTCCGGCGAGTCGCCCAGGCGCATCACGGAGCCCTTGCCGAACTGCTTGTCGATCTGGGCGAGGG
>JAOPUQ010000243.1 GCA_025963425.1 Modestobacter sp.
GCCGGCCGGAAGATCGCGCCGGCGCCGGCGCGGTTGGACGAGGGCTGGACGGCGGTGCTCGCGGAGCTCCGCACCCACGGCGCCCTGACCGGGCCGCTGGTCCTCGGCGGGCGCAGCGCCGGGGCCCGGGTGGCCTGCCGGACGGCGGCCGTGCAGCAGGCGGCCGGGGTGCTCGCCCTGGCGTTCCCGCTGCACCCACCCGGCCGGCCGGAGAAGAGCCGGGCCGCCGAGCTGCGGGGCGTGGCGGTGCGGCTGCTGGTCGTGCAGGGAGAACGGGACGCCTTCGGGCGGCCTCCCGAGGTGAGGGAGGCGCTGGCCGGCCGCCCCGGGCAGGTGTCCGCCGTCCCGGGTGACCACGCCCTGAAGACCGACGTCGCCGCGGTGACCGGGGCCGCCCTCGACTGGCTGCGGGGGTTCCCGTCCGGCTGAGCCGGCGTCCCGGCTCACCGTGCGCACTCCTGGCTCACGTCGCACGGTGAACCAGGAGTGCGCACGATCAGGCCGCCCGATCCCGGGCGGCCGGCTGGATCAGGAGCTGCGCCGCCGCAGGATGATCACCAGCAGCACCAGCAGGGCCACCAGGCCACCGGCCGCGGGGACGGCGTAGCGGGTCATCGCCGCCCCGCCGGCGACCTCGAGCAGGTCGATCGGCTCGGGCTCGGCCGGAGCCGGGCGCGGGGTCGTCCGGGCCGGCGACCCGGTGGCCGGCTTGTTCGGCGGCGCCGTGGTGCCGGCCGGCGGCATGCTCGGGGCCTTCTTCCCGGCGGTGATGGGCGTCGGCTCGGCGATCGGGGACTCGTCCTCGACCGTGCCGGTGCCGCTGAACGGCGCGGTCGTGCCGGCCGCGGGTGCGGAGTCGGACGCGGCGGTGTCCGCGGTCGCCTTGGCCGGCGTGGCCTTGGCGGGGGTGGCCTTCGCCGGGGTGGTGGCCTTGGCCGGCTTCGTGCCCGCCTCGGTGCCGGCGGACGTGTCGGCCGCGGCGGCCGCGGTCTTCCTGGCCGCGGCGGCGGCCTTCCTGGCGGGGGTCTCGTCGCCGGCGGAGCCCTCGGCGGAGGCGGCCACCTCCTCGACGACGCCGGCCACGCTCGGCTCCTGCGAGGTCGCGGCGGCCGCGGTGTCGACGACGGCCGGGGCGACGCCGAGGTCGCCGCTGGCCAGCTGCGCGGACAGCTTGTCGGCGAACTGGCCGAGCAGCTTGTTGCCGACGTCGGTCATCACGCCGCGGCCGAACTGGGCCGGCCGGCCGGTGATGTTGAGGTCGGTGAGGACGTCGACGCGGGTGACGGTGCCCTCGGCGGCGAGGTTCGCGGTGATGGTGGCCGCGGCGGTGCCGTTGCCCCGCTGGTCCTTGCCGCGGGCGTCGATGACCGCGCGGTGAGCGGTCTCGTCGCGCTCGATGAAGGAGCCCTTGCCCTGGTAGGTCAGGTTGATCGGTCCGAGCTTGACCTTCACCCGGCCGGTGAAGTCATCGCCCTCGACCGAGTCGAGGATCGCGCCCGGCATGCACGGGGCGATTCGATCGATCTCCATCAGCACCCGCCAGGCCTCGTCGATGGGCAGGGGGACGGTGAACGAGTTCTCCAGCTGCACTGCAGGACCTCCGAGGATGTGCGGCTCGAAGCGCCTCCTGGCGGAAGCCGGAGGCCGTCGGTCGGGCCGGGGACGTGCGGTGATCGGGGCGAGAGGCCGACGCTACCGCGCGGCCGCGTTGCGCACCCACCATCCGACCACCGGATGGAAGCCGCACCTCCGCGACCGCGGCGCACGCCGGACCGCCGCCGTGGTGTGACGGAACGGTCCGGCGCGCGCCGGACGGGCAGGATCGGGCTCAGAGGCCGGTGGCGGCCGCCAGGGCGCGGCGGGTCAGCACCCGGGCCAGGTGCTGGCGGTAGTCGGCCTGGGCGTTGAGGTCGCTGCTGGGGCTGGTGCCCTCGGCGGCCATGGCGGCGGCCGCGGTGACCGCCTCCAGGCTCACGTCGGCGCCCACCAGGGCCTGCTCGGTGGCCGTGGCCCGCAGTGGCGTCGAGCCCATGTTGGTCAGGCCGATCCGCGCCTCGGTGATCCGGCCGCCCTCCCGGCGGACCGCGGCGGCCACCGCCACGATCGACCAGGCCTGGGCCACCCGGTTGAACTTCTCGTACCGGACGCCCCACTCCGCACCGAGCTTGGGGAGGCGGATCTCCACGAGCAGCTCCCCCTCCTCCAGCGCCGTCGTCAGGTAATCGACGAAGAACTCCGCCGCCGGCACGGTCCGCCGTCCGGACGGGCCGGCGAGGACGAACTCCGCATCCAGCGCCAGCGCCACCGCCGGCAGATCGCCGGCCGGGTCGGCGTGCGCCAGCGCGCCGCCGAAGGTGCCACGGTGACGCACCTGCCGGTCGGCCACGGTCTCGGTGGCCTGCACCAGCAGCTGCCCGTACTGGGCGAGCAGCGGGTCGGTGAGGACGTCGGAGTGCGTGGTCATCGCCCCGACGACCAGCACGTCCCCCTCCTCCCGGACGCCGCGCAGCTCGGGGACGCGGGTCAGGTCGACCACCGTCTCCGGAGCGGCCAGCCGCAGCCGCATGACCGGGATGAGCGACTGCCCGCCGGCCAGCACCTTCACGTCGTCACCGCCGTCGGCGATGGCCTGCAGGGCCTCCTCGACGGTGGTGGGGCGGGCATAGGCGAAAGCAGCCGGGATCATCGGTCTCCCCCCAGGGACGAAGCGTCGGTGGACACGCCCGTGGAGGACTCGGTGGAGGCCCCGCCGTAGGCATTGGTGCCGGCGGTGGCCCGGTCTCCGCCGTCCCCGCCCTCGTGGATCGCCCGCCAGACCCGTTCCGGCGTCAGCGGCATCCGGATGTCGCTCACCCCGAGGTGCCGGACGGCGTCCAGCGCCGCGTTGACCACCGCCGGGGTGCTGGCGATGCAGCCGGCCTCCCCGACGCCCTTGGCGCCCAGCGGGTTGCTGGTGGCCGCGTGCACGGTGTTGCCCGTGTCGAAGTGCGGCAGGTCCGCGGCCGAGGGCAGCAGGTAGTCGACGAAGGTGCCGGTGGTCAGGTTGCCGTCGGCGTCGTAGATCGCCTCCTCGTACAGCGCCTGGGAGATGCCCTGGGCCAGGCCGCCGTGCACCTGACCCTCGACGATCATCGGGTTCACGATCGTCCCGACGTCGTCCACGCAGGCGTACTTGCGGATCTTCACGAAGCCGGTCTCGGTGTCGACCTCCATCGCGCACAGGTGCGTGCCGTGCGGGAAGGAGAAGTTCTCCGGGTCGAAGGTCGCCTCGGCGTCGAT
>JAOPUQ010000264.1 GCA_025963425.1 Modestobacter sp.
GGGGCGCCCGCTCTCCCCGGCCGGGCCGGGCTGCCGCGGGGCGACCCGGCCCAGCAGCGAGCGGGCCGCCCGGACGACGGTGTCCCGGTCGTAGGTGAGCGCGAACTCGAAGGTGCGCTCCGCGTCCGGCCCGTCGTCGTGCAGGTCGCGGGCGAGCAGGGCGGCGCTGAAGTGCGGGCTGAGGACGACGACGTCCCACTCGCCGCGGACCGGGTCGTCGGCCCGCAGGTGGGTGCCGCGCACGCCGGGCAGCGGCTCGACGGGCAGGTCCTCGCCCAGCGCGGCGACGAAGCCGACGCGGGAGACCAGGTCGCGGTAGCGCAGCGTGGTGGCCGGGGTGAAGTGCCGGGCCTCCTGGAAGGTGGCGGCCACGACGCAGGTGTCGCCCAGGCGCATGGCCTGTCGCTCCAGCTGCTTGGACAGCTCGATGAGCAGCGCCTTGGGTGCCCGGCGCAGCGGCACCTCGGGGGGCAGGGACCGGAAGGGCGAGTTCTCGTCGTCCCCGGCCTCGACCGGCCGCGGGGACGGCAGCGCGAGCCGGCCGCCGGGGTGGCCGGGGACGGCGCCGGCGGCCGGGCGGCCGAACAACCAGCCCTGGCCGAGGGTGGCACCGAGGGCCCGGGCCATCCGGAGGTGGTCGGCGTCCTCGATCCCCTCGGCGAGCACCAGTGCGCCGGAGGCCTCGGCGTAGGCGTTGACCGCGTTCATGATCTCGGCGATCGCCGGACCGGGCCGTTCCTGCACCAGCCGCAGGTCGAGCTTGACCACGTCGGGGCGCAGCAGCGGCATGAAGGCCAGCGACAGTGAGTCTGCGCCCACGTCGTCCAGGGCGACGCTCCAGCCGAACTCCCGGACCCGGTCGACGGTGCGCAGCAGCTCGGCCGGGCGGGCTGCCAGCGCACGCTCGGTGATCTCCAGGACCACCTGCAGGTCCCCGGGCGCATCGGCCACGCTGCGGGCCAGCTCGGCCAGCGGGGCGTCGTCGAGCACCTCGGGTTCGACGTTGACGAACACGGTCAGCGGCGCCAGCAGCCCCTGCTGCACCGCGCCGCGGAAGGCGGCGGCCCGGCAGGCGGCGTCCAGCTCGGCGAGGCACCCCGCCTCGCGGGCGGCCGCGAACAGCGCGTCGGGTGACCGCAGGGGACCCTCCGGCCCGCGGGCCAACGCCTCGTAGGCGACCACGCGGCCGCTGTCGAGGTCGACGATGGGCTGGAAGAGGCTGTGCACCTCGTCGGCGCGCACCATCTGCCGGACGGCGGCCGCTGAGACCTCCGGAACTGACTCCACGTGGGGAACATCGGGGCCGGGCGCGTCCGGGCGGAGTCTGACAGCATCGACCTGCCTCCAAAGGGGTGAGCGCCGCCGCTCCACAGCTGCTCGTACGGTCGGGGGGACGATGGGTCCGGAGCGCGTCTTCGAGCTGCCCACCTGGGCGGCCCTGCCGGCCCGACCCCACCCGGCCTTCGACCGGCTGGCCCAGGCGGTCGCCGAGCAGCTCTGCGTGCCGATCGCGCTGATCAGCCTGGTGTCCAAGGGCGGCCAGGTCTTCCCGGGAGCCGTCGGCCTGCCCGCGCCGTGGAGCACCCGACGGTCCTGGCCGCTGAGCTACTCGCTGAGCCAGCACGTGACGACGACGGGGCGCTCGATGATCGTCGACGACGCCCGGCTGGACCCCGTGCTGTGCGGTAACGGCGCCGTGCGCGACCTCGGCGTCGTCGCCTTCGCGGGCGTGCCGCTCCTGGACGCGCAGGGCCGGCCGCTCGGGGCGCTGAGCGCCAGTGACCGGGTGGCACGCCACTGGCTCCCCGCCGATGTCGAGGTGCTGGAGCGGCTGGCGGCCCAGGGCTCCCGGCTGCTCCAGGTCCAGGCCCTCGATCTTGCCGAGCGCGAGTCGAGGGCCGCCTGCGAGCGGGCGGCCACCGCCGCGGAGCAGGCGGCGCGGGCCGCGCAGGCGGCGTTCGAGGCGGCCGAGGCCGAGGCAGACCGTGCCCGGGTCGTCGCCCGGCTGGCCGTCGCCCTGCTCGCGGCAGAGACCCTCGGGGACGTGCTGCGGACCGTGGACCGGCTCGTCCGCTCCCCGCTCGGCGCGACGGCGGCGGTGCTGGGGGTGGTCGAGGCGGGCAGCCCGCTGCTGCAGGCGTACCCGGCCGGCCCGTCGTCGGGGCCCGGGGAGCACTGGGAGCTGCACGTGGACGACGCCCACCCCCTCGCCGTCGCGGTGCGGGAGCGTCGCCTGGTCACCGCGGCGACCCGGGAGGAGGCCGACCAGCTCTTCGCGACCGCGCGGCGGCTGCCCGACAGCGCCGCGGAGTCCACGCTGGCCCTGCCCCTGGTGCTCGGCGAGCACGCCTCCTCGGGGGCCCTGCTGCTGTCCTGGTCGGGCCGGCGCGAGCTGGACGATGCGCTGGGGACCGTCCTCACCGAACTGGCCGGGCAGCTGGGCCACGCCCTGGACCGGGTGCTGCTGGCCGCCGCGCGGCAGCACCTGGCGCGCTCGCTGCCGTCGGTTGCCGTCGGCTGAGCCGCTCCTGCCCCGCCGTCCCTCGGCAGAGCCGCGCGGTCGGGCTCAGCGACCGCCGACGGAGACCTCGAACTCGACCTGGCTCACGTCCGGGCGGAGCCGGGAGAACGAGTGCACCAGGGGGCGCCCGGCGCTGTCGCGGACCGTCGTGCGCACCACCAGCAACGGGGAGCCGGCGACGACCTGCAGCACGTCGGCCTCGTCGGCGGCCGCCGTCCCCACGTCGACCACGATGCGGGCGTGCGCCAGGTCGGCCTGGTACTCGCGGCGGAGGAACTCGTAGAGCGACCCGTGGCCGAAGTCCTCGGTGGCCGCCTTTGGGTAGGTGTCGGCGGGCAGGAAGCTGCGGACGACGTGGTTGGGCAGCCCGTCCACGCTGCGCAGCCGGATGAGCTCCACGACGTCCTCGGCGGTGCCGACGCCCAGCTCGGTGGCGATGGCCGGAGCCGCCGGGACGATGCGCTGCTCCAGCACGATGGTGCCCACCTGGGCGCCCTGTTCGGTCATCACCGAGTGGAAGCCGGCGATCCGGTGGACGAAGCTCTCGCGATACTCGTGCCGGATGCCCGGGCGGCTGACGAAGGTGCCCCGGCCCTGCTCCCGGACGAGGTGCCCGTCGGCGACCAGGCCGTCGACCGCGCGGCGCAGGGTGATCCGGCTGACGCCGTACTCCCGGCACAGCACCGGCTCGGGCGGGAGGAGGGTGTGCTCGGGCAGTGACGAGGCGCGGCGGCGGAGCGCCTCGCGCACGGCGAGGTACTTGGGCCCCGCCTCGGAACTCGACACACCACAAAGGTACTGCACCATGAGACGTCTAGACGTCATGACGTACGGTGCTGCCAGTATCCCCCTCGATCGAAGGAGACCGCGTGCGCATCGGAGTCCTGACCGGCGGCGGCGACTGCCCCGGCCTGAACGCCGTGATCCGGTCGGTGGTGCGGACGGCGGAGCTCACCTACGGCAGCGAAGTGGTCGGCTTCCGCAACGGCTGGCGCGGGCTGCTGGAGAACGAGTCGACCCCGCTGTCGATCCCCCGGGTGGACGGGCTGCTGACCCGTGGCGGCACCACGCTGGGCTCGGCCCGGGTGGCCCCGGAGCGGCTGCACGACGGCATCGAGCGGATGCGCGAGGTGCTGGCCGCCCACGCCGTCGACGTCCTGGTCCCGATCGGCGGGGAGGGGACGCTGACCGCCGCCGCCATGCTGTCCCGCGCCGGCGTGCCGGTCGTCGGGGTGCCCAAGACCATCGACAACGACATCGACGGCACCGACCTCACCTTCGGCTTCGACACCGCGGTCAGCATCGCCACCGAGATGATCGACCGGCTGCACACCACCGCGGAATCCCACCAGCGGGTGCTGCTGGTGGAGGTGATGGGCCGGCACGCGGGCTGGATCGCGCTGCACGCCGGGCTGGCGTCGGGCGCGCACCTGACCCTGGTGCCAGAGGAGCCCTTCGACGTCACCGAGGTGTGCGAGCTGGTGACCAACCGCTTCGACCGCGGCGACTCGCACGTCATCGTCGTGGTGTCGGAGGGGGCGACCCCGAAGCCGGGCAGCATGGGGCTGCGCGACGGCGGCCTGGACGAGTTCGGGCACCGGCGGTTCACCGGCGTCGCGCAGCAGCTGGGCGAGGAGCTGGAGCGACGGACCGGCAAGGAGGTCCGGACGACGGTGCTCGGCCACGTGCAGCGCGGAGGCACGCCGACGTCGTTCGACCGGGTGCTGGCGACCCGGTTCGGGCTGTACGCCACGATCGCCGCCCACGAGGGGCACGTCGGGCAGATGGTCGCCCTGCACGGCACCGAGATCCGGCTGGTCCCGCTGGCCGACGCCGTCGCGCGGCTCAAGACCGTGCCGCCGACGCGACTGGCGGAGACCGCCGCCTTCACCGGCTGAGGGCTCACCGTGGCGCGGTCGGGCGCCCCGGCTGCAGCTCGATGACGGTGACCTCCGGCCGCGCGCCGACCCGCATGGGTGGTCCCCAGTAGCCGGCGCCGGCGGTGACGTACAGCTGGGTCGGCCCCTGCTGCGACCAGCCCTCCACGGCCGGCTGGTCCAGCCGGACGGCGTAGTCGAAGGGCCACAGCTGGCCGCCGTGGGTGTGGCCGGACAGCTGCAGGTCGACCCCGGCGGCGCGGGCCTGCTCCACCTGCACCGGCTGGTGGGCGAGCAGGACGACGGGGACGGTGTCGTCCCGGCCGTCGAGGGCGGCGTCGAGGTCGGCGCCGTGCCCTGGGACGCCGGAGCGGGCCGCGGTGCGGTCGTCGATGCCGGCCAGGTCGAACGACGCCCCGCCGCGGCGGATGGGCACCCGCTCGTTGCGCAGCACGTCGACGCCCAGTGTCGGCAGGTGCCGCAGCCAGGCGCGGGTGTCGACGAAGTACTCGTGGTTGCCGGTCACGAAGAAGACGCCCTGCTCGCTGACCAGGTCGGCGAGCGGGGCGACGTCCTCGCGCAGCTCGTCGACCTCGCCGTCCACCAGGTCGCCGACGATCGCCACGACGTCCGGTCGCTGGGCGTTCACCGTCTCGACCACCCGCTCGAACCGCCGGCCGCCGTAGGTCGCCGACAGGTGCCCGTCGGAGAAGGTGACGATGCGCAGCCCGGCCAGCTCGGCGGGCAGGTTCGGCAGGTGGATGGGGATGCGCCGGACGACGGGGGCGGAGTTGGCGACGACCGCGCCGGTGCCCGCCGTCCCCAGGGCGACCGCACCCGCACCGACCGCCAGGGTGCGGGCGAGGAGCAGCCGCCGGGAGAGGTCGATGGCATCGCGGTCCGGAACATCGCGATCCTGGCGGATCGCACCGCGATCAGGTGCCGTCCCCCTCCGGGGCCCACTCGGCGTGACGAGACGCAGAACCAGCCGGATCGGCTCGGTCAGGAGCGTGGCGAGGAACAGGTAGAAGACCAGGCCGACCCAGCTGTAGCCGACCCAGGCCAGCGGGGTTCCCGCCGACAGCGGCAGCCGGCCGCGCAGGGCCACGGCGAGGGTCGGCAGCAGCGCCAGGACGACGGTGAGCAGGGTCAGGCGGCGGCGGAGCGGGCCCGGCCGGGTCGTGCCGCGGACCAGTCGCCACCACACGTAGCCGTGCAGCAGCAGCATGGCCAGCAGCACGACCGCCCCGAAGCCGAGCAGGGCGATCAGGGCCACCGGCACGCTCCGGGACGCCGTTCCCGGCCGGGGAGCTGCCCGGTCATGCCGAGCGGGTCGTCAGCGCCCCGCGCAGGGCCGGCCAGCGGAGCCAGAACTCCCGCTCCGCCTGCGCGCACCGCGCCTCCTCGAGGGCGTGCAGCCGGCCGTAGGTCCATGCGTTCTCCCCCGCGGCGAAGGCCTGCAGGCCCAGCCGGGTGCACACCTCGCGGGTGAGGAAGGTGTCCTGCCGGTCGCCGAGGACCTGCTGGGCCTCCTTGAGCGTGCCGATCAGCTCGGTGACGGGGGCACCGAGCACGGGCTCGGCCACCTCCGCGGTGTAGCGCAGCCGCTTGGCCGCCTTGCGGACGTCGTGCAGCGCCGCCGGGTCGTCGGAGCCCTCGGCGGCCTCGACCAGGTGGCGCAGCCGCGTACCGGTGTGCGCGAGCACCTCGTCGACCACCGCGGCGGCGGGCTCGGCGGCCCGCTCGGTCAGCGGGGGGTCGGCGACCAGCTCGGCGAGGGCGTCGAGGGCCTGCAGGTAGCGGGTGCTGGCCAGGGTGCGCCGGGCCTCGTCGCCGCCGGCCACGACGTCGCGGAGGTCCTCCTGCTGCAGCCGGGCGGCCACCGGTCCGAGCACCAGCTCCGGCGGCTGGCCGGCAACCAGCTCGCGCAGGTGGGCGACGGCGACCTCCGCGTCGCGGGAAGCGGCCATCTCGGCGCCGATCCACCGCAGCTCGTCGCGCACGTGCGCGGTCGCCTCGCGGTCGAGGACGGGTCGGAAGGCGGCCAGGATGCTGCGCAGCCGGCGGCAGGCGACCCGGACCTGGTGGACGCCGTCGGGCTGGTCGCTGCGGACCATCACGTCGGCGTCCTGCAGGGACAGGGCCTGGGCGACGAGGGCGGCGCGGAGCACGTCGCCGGCAGTGCCGGTCACCCCGCCGTGCGCCGCGCCCTTCTTCCTGCCCTTCTTGCCCTTCTTCCTGCCCGTCGTGCCGCCTGCGGTGTCCGAGGACCCGTCGGTGCCGTCGATGACCTGCGGGACGGCCGGAGGCGTTCCGGCGGCGAGCCGGTCGGCGAGCACCCGGCTCAGCTTGGACGGCGACCGGCCGGGCTCTGCGCCGGCGGCGACGAGCGCGGCCCCCACCGCGGCGAGGAGGTCGTCGCCGCCGGTGACGAGCTCGACCTCGACCTCCCGCCAGGAGGTGACGACGGCGGCCTCGCCGGGCCGGGCGGGGAACGCGGTGCCGGTGACGTGGTCGTCGGCGACCTCGGCGAGCACCTGGCCCTCGGCGTCGCGCAGCTCGGTGACGACGCGGCGGGTACGCAGCAGGGCCACCTGGGCCGGTGCCGCGGAGCGGACGATCCCGAGCACCGGTGCCAGCACGGCCTTGGGCGGGGTCTTCGCGGCCCGACCGAGCGGGGAGTGCAGCTCACGGCGGGCACCCGCGGCGGCTGGCAGCTTGACGTGCCAGCCGGCGTCGGTGCCGCCGGTGCGCCGGCGGAGGGTGACCCGGGCGCGGGCCAGGCGCAGGTCCTCGGTGTCGTAGTAGGCCGCCTCCAGGACGTGCTCGACCGGTTCGTCCACCGAGGCGACCCCGGGCACGCCGGTGAGGTCGGGCAGCACGAACGCCTCCCCGACGTCGTACTTGCGCTCGATCTCCACGTGCACGTCGGTCACCGACACCACTCCCTCGTCGTCTGCGGGGACGAACCCCTGCCGGCGAGTCCTACCGCACGGAGGTGAACGGCGCACCTGCCGCGGCCTCGAGGGTGTCGGAACGGACCGGTCCGGTCCGTTCCCTGCCGAACCGGCCGCCGGGGCACCGCGGGCCCACCGGTGACGCGCGGTACGGATACCGTGACCGCGATGTCTCCGCGCCAGATCGTTCGCGGCCGTCGGGGCGCCGCGGTGCTCACCGCGCCGTGGGCGGTCTGGGCGCTGCTGCGGGCGACGGGGACCGAGCGCGGCTTCCCGCTGGTACCGGCGCTGGCGTTCACGCCGTACGCGGCGGCCACGAGCATCGTCCCGCTGGCGGTGGCGGTGCGCGCCCGGGCGTGGGGAACGGCCGCGGTCGCCGC